>NZ_CP016366.1 GCF_001888185.1 Phaeobacter porticola
GTGACAGAGTCCACCACAATAAACCACCGCATCCGCGACAATGCCGAACGGCTCGCGGCCGCGTTGGAAAGCCATATGCTCAAGAGCTTTGCGCCCGATGCGCGCAAGGAACTGCGCCTGTTCAGCGCGGGTGAATCCGCCGACCTGCTGGGAATTTCAGCGAGCTTTCTGCGCAAACTGCACTTTGACGGCCGCATCCTTGATGTTCACACCACCCCAGGTGGCCGGCGCCATTATTCTGCCGAAGATCTGCTGGCAATCCGCCATACGCTGGAAAGCACAGCCAAGACGCCGGGCACCTATCTGCCCGGTCGCCGCGAGGGCGACAAGGTGCAGGTGCTGTCCTTCCTGAACTTCAAGGGCGGATCGGGCAAGACAACCAGTTCGATCCACACCGCACAGCGGCTTGCGCTAAAAGGCTATCGCGTGCTGGCGGTGGATATTGACCCGCAGGCGTCGCTGACGACGTTGTTTGGCTATCGACCTGAGTATGATTTCCTGGCTTCCGGCACCATCTACGATGCGATCCGTTACGATGATCCGGTGCCGCTCCAACAGATCATCCAGAAGACCTATTTCACCGGCATTGATCTGGCGCCAGCTGGGCTGATGCTGCAGGAATTTGAACACGAAACACCGCAGGCGTTGATCAACAATATCCAGCCGCCTTTCTTTGCCCGCATGGCGACGGTGCTGCAGGAGGTTGAGGCGGATTATGACGTGATCCTTTTCGACTGCCCGCCCCAGCTTGGCTATCTGACAATGTCGGCGCTTTGTGCCTCGACCGGGGTTCTGATTACCGTTGTCCCGAATATGCTCGATGTCGCCTCAATGTCGCAATTCCTGCAGATGAGCGCGGATCTTCTGGACGTGGTTGGCAATGCCGGCGCGCAGATGGAGTTCGATTTCCTGCGCTTCCTCATTAACCGGTATGAGCCCAATGACGGGCCGCAACAACAGGTGGTTGCCTTCCTCAGGCAACTCTTTGGTAAAGAAGTCATGACCGCGCATATGCTTAAATCTACTGCCGTTTCTGACGCGGGCCTCACTCAGCAAACTGTCTATGAAGTAGAGCGTACGCAGTTCCATCGAAATACTTACGATCGTGCAATAGACTCTCTCAACCAAGTCAATGAAGAGATCGAAACACTCATTCAACATGCATGGGGTCGCTAATGGCACGCAAAGGAATTCTCAGCTCTGACACCACTCCAACCACCGCCCAACGGTCCGAGCCAAAAGCCCGAATGATGCCACGTGGTGCGGTTGGGGCCCTGCAATCCTCGCTGACGCGGCTGCAGGAAAACGCGGTACAGGACATCGACGCCGCACTGATCGATGATGCCGGGCTTGAGGACCGTTTGGGTCTGGATGATGCCGCGCACCGTCAACTGGTCGAAAGCCTGCGCACCTATGGCCAGCAGGTGCCCGTTCTGCTGCGCCCCAATTCCAAGGTTCAGGGACGATTTGAGATCGTCTATGGTCGCCGACGGCTGAAAGCGCTGCGTGAGCTGGGGGTGCCGGTCAAGGCAATGATCCGCCAGCTGGATGACCATGCCCTCGTGATGGCGCAGGGTCAGGAAAATACGGCACGTCAGGATCTGTCTTTTATTGAAAAGGCATCATTTGCCGCGCAATTACAGGACAGTGGCTATGACCGGCAGACAATCGCCGCAGCACTGTCAATTGATATGCCGATGGTGTCGCGCATGTTGAAGGTGGGCACAGCCTTTGACCTGGATTTCCTCCGTCAGATCGGCTCTGCGCCTGGCATTGGCCGCGAACGCTGGATGGCGCTGGCCAAGGCGATGCAGGAGCCGGGAGCGCGCGCCCGTGTGCTGGACCGAATGCGCACGCCCAACTTTCCGGCCGCGCCGTCCGATGCCCGGTTTGAGGCGGCATTGGCCCTTGCACAACAGGCCAGAAGCGAAAAACCAAAACCCAAATCTGCCAAGACCCCTGCCCCGCATGCCCGCGTGCTTGAGGGGCTGAATGGCCGTCCTCTGGCTGACCTTCGCCGCAGTGGCAAGGGTGTCTCGGTGACGATCGCGGCAAAGGACAACGCAGAATTTGATGCATGGTTCGAGGCAAATGCCGAAACCCTGCTAAACGAGCTTCACGAGCGTTTCATGACAGAAACCTCGGAAGAGTAACAAACAACAGGCAAGAGACAGGAAAGGAGGCACGAACCCCGGCAAGAAAAAAAGCCCCCCAGGACATACATCCCAGAAGGCTCATTTCAAACTTAGCATCCTTGGAATACCCCCTTCGAATCATTGTTGTCAACTCTGTGCGCTGCACAGGGGCGGATGATTTTTGCCTTTTCGTGAAAAAATCTATGAAACATGCTTCCCAAGTCACGTTTGGGATGGCGGAGCCATGTGCCCTGCCCTCCGTGGACAAATGGGACATCCTCTCAGCGTTGACCAAGGCAGCGCCCGAATTTGGTGTGTCTCATCGAACGCTCAGCGTTCTAAAAGCCCTGATGACATTTCTGCCAGAGCAAATGATTTCGGCAGAACGCGGTGGGACTGTGGTCTTTCCATCGAACCGCAAACTCAGTGAGCGGTTGAACGGAATGCCCGAAAGCACATTGCGGCGTCATCTTGCCAAGCTGGTCGAGACCGGAATTGTCAGCCGTCATGACAGCCCCAACCGCAAACGTTTTGCCCGCAACATCGGCTCGAACCGTGCGGTGGCCTATGGGTTTGACCTCTCCCCGCTCGCTGTCCACACCGCTCAGGTGCAGGCGATCGCAGCAGAGGCTGCCCTGAAGGCCGAGCGTATTGCCGTGCTACGGGATCGGCTCGCCCTGTTACGGCAAGAAATCCTGACATCAGATCTGCAGCTGCCCCCCCTGCCCCGGGAAACATTAGAACGCGCCCGCCTGACCCTACGCCGCCGCGCCGATGAGGCAGATCTGATCGCGCTGATCGACGCATTGACTGATATCGTCGCCACCCTGCCTGCCCCCCAGACACAAAACACGCAATTGGAAACATGCGCCGCGTCAGCGGAAATGAGCGGCAGCGACAACCATAATGAACGGCACATACAGTATTTAAATAAATCTATTTCTGACTCTGAAGGATCGCCACAACCTGCAACGAAAGAGGCGGAGGACACATCAACGCAAAGCATAGAAGAGCCACTGCAAGATGTTCTGTCGTCCTGTCATGAATACAAGCAGTTCTTTCCCGATGGCATCCGATCCTGGCATGATCTCACACGCACAGCCTGCCAGTTGGTGCCGATGATGGGGATTGAACAACCCGTCTTTCACGAAGCAGAGCGCATCATGGGCACACAGAAAGCCTCTACGCTGGTGCTGTGTATGCTTGAGCGACTTGGCGAGATCCGCAGCCCGGGTGCCTATCTCCGTCGTCTATCGCAACAGGCACGAGTGGGGCAGTTTTCGATCAGGACGATCATCGCATCAATCAGACAACGGCAGAAATTGTCAGCTGACAATTTTGACGCTGTTCCGGCCTGATCCGATGTTGCATGATACAGAACCCATGTGCCGACGCAGGCCATCCCTTAAGATCAGACCTGTGCAAATCTACGGCTTAGTGATGGTCTGAGATTTCATATATCAGAAAATTGTCTGCTGACAATTTCAGGGACACTACCCTAGAAACCAGAGACTTAACCAGAGAAGGAAAGCGGCAAGGGCAGGTGCATCATCACGCACTCACCACATCAATATCCTCGTTTGCTGTCTCGGGAAGTGCCAGCAGATCGCCCCAGACCGCCTCATTGCCCGCCCCAAGTATCTCGATATGGCCAAGGAACCTGTGATCATAGTCCGCAGGATCAAACGTGACAAAACGCCCGCCACAATTACGCAAAGTGTCCGCATAGCGCTGAACCCCACTTGGCGGCACAACCACGTCGTCCTTGGCAACGCAAATCCGAAGCTGGGGCAGGGGGCGTTGGTAATCTGGGCGTGGCAGGGCGCTGCCGATATCGCAGGCAAAGAAATCACGACGGGTGCACCAGCGGCGCCACTGCCAATAAACCCCGCCAGGCAGATCGGAACCAAACCCCAGAGATTTTCCGGGCAGGTATCCCATCATAGCCGTTGCCAGCGGGCCAAGCAGAAACCAAAAGGCCAAAACAAAGGGGCGATAGCTCCACGGGTGGTCCCAATGATAGGCAAAGCCGCTGCCGATTGTCGTGATCCGGGTCACACGCGGATCATAGTCATGGAAGGCCACGCCAAGCCCCCCCAGCGAGTGCCCCAGGATCCAGAGCGGCCCATGAGGGGCCAGATTCGTAAGGGTCGCCAAGGCCGCGCTTTGATCATCCAGCATCCAGTCCGCCATTGTCAGCGGGCTGTCTTTCTGGTGTCGGGACAGACTTTCTCCAAAGTCGCGGTAATCATAGGTCAGCACGTTTAGGCGCTGTTGCACCGCCCACTGCGCGAAATGGCGATAATACCGCTGCGGAACACCGGTGGCGCCGTTCAGGACCAAAGAAGCGCGGGGGGTACCGCTGGCCCGATAGAAAGTGCCTACCATCGTTGATCCTGCGCAGGGGATCGTGACTTTCTCAGCGGCCTGTTCCATCAGATTTTCTCACATTCCACTACCTAGACCACTTGGTCTATAGCAGCTGTAGACCAAGTGGTCTAGGTGCGATAGGGATGACGCCATGTCATCAAGTGAGAACCGCGATAAACTGATCCGCATTGCCTCCCGGCTGTTTCGCAGCAAGGGCTATAATGGGGTTGGGCTGAAAGAGATCCTTGTGGCGGCAGAACTGCCCAAGGGATCGCTGTATTATCATTTTCCGGGCGGCAAGGTCGAATTGGCTGATGCAGCAACCCGTTGGGCAGGTGATTGGGTGGCGCGGATGTTGGGCCAGTGTTTTGATGCCGCGACGAGTTTTGAAGAGGGTGGGGTAAAGGCCTGCGAGGCGCTTGCCGTAGCTGCTGATCACCACAACAGCGTGCCAGCCTGTCCCGTGGTCAGCATCCTTCAGGCGGCCCCATCCGAACCCGCGCTGCGCAAAACTGCCGAAGAAATTTATGACACATGGACCGCGGGTCTGGTCGGACAGGCGGAACGGTTCGGGGTCGGCGACGCCCAGCAGGCAGCGCTGTCGCTGCACATGCGGCTGCAAGGGGCGTGGATCATCGCCTATGCCCAACAATCCGGTGCGCCCTTTCATCACCTCGCCGCAGAGCTGCGCGAAGGGATAACTGGCTGATCTGGTGTGCCCCTAGATCGCGGTAGTGATACGGCCAGGGCAGGGGGCAGGAAAATTGTCAGCTGACAATTTTCACAACGGTGGGGCAGGGCAGGCAGTCGGACAAGAGGCGGCGTGCGCCCCTCAGATCCCTGTCAGCGCAAGGTCAAGCGCCTGCATGATATCGCTGTCACAGGATGCGAGGTTCAGGACAGGTGTTTTCAGCAGCGACGCGGGAACAGCCGAGAGAAACTGCGTCACCATCACATAGCGCCCTGAGCGAATGTCAAATATCGGGTTCAGCCGCTTTGCCGGTGCGGGTGCTGCATCAAGGGGCATCAGCGGCACAACGATCCGCGTGTTCAGGCTCTCAAGAAGATCGGCCTGAACATCCAAAAGATACCCGGTGCTGTCAGGGCTGCTGTAGACGTCGAACCGGGCCATCAGAAGGGGCGATAGCGATCCAGAGGCAAGCCATTTTCCTCGACCCACCGGTTTGATGATTGCAGCGCCGTTGCGTTTTCGCGTTTCCACTCTTCGGTCTTGGCTTCGTGCACAGCTTGCCGCAAACCGGCTTCAGCCGCCTGAGACAGATTGACCCCAAAAGCGCGCGCCTCCGACAAAAGCCCCTGATCCAACGTCAGGTTTGTCGGCTTTTTGGGTAAGGATTGTGACTGCATCGATCCACCTCTCATGCGCATCATATATGCGCAGCATCTCTGCGGTCAAGTTCTGGAACCAGGGGCCACAAAAAGTGAAGGTGTCCTTCGGATTTTGTGACTGATCGAGGAAGGCCTTTTGGGTCCCTCAAATGTGTCCGACCCGGGTTCCGGTCTGTCTTTCCGGAATGAACGCAAGCAGGTGTCTTGCCCCAGTCCGTCGCTTCGCGGTGGGAGCATAGAGAGCTGCGCCACACCAGCGAAGTCGAGCTGGCGCAGCCGCTCGAGCGGTTTCCCCTGGATGAGGCCTATATGCCATCCATCACACGGTTCATAGTCGATGTGGTGAAGGCCACCGGCACGTTTGAAACCTTCGAACCAGAGAATGATCCCGAATGATGGCACGCGATTGGTAGGGCAAAGGGTCGGGTGATGCGTGGTTTCGATCCCAGGACAGGCTCAAGGTCTGATGGTGTCCATGTTAGCCAAGAGTATCGACTTTCGCAGATTGTATCTCGGATAACCCGGGGCAGACAGCCCCGCCGCATTCTTGAATGCGGGCGCGAATCCCAATTGTGTTGTCCCGGACAACACAATTGGTTGAAGGATGGACTAATGCAGGATAGGCCGAGCGCCAGCGATGGGTCACAAATCATTATGTCTCAGAAATCGGAAGTCGTAAAAAGCCGTGTGTCACCCGACAGCAAAGCCCGCTTTGAAGCGGTTGCTGCCGAGCACGGCGTGTCACCTTCGAAGTTTCTTCGACAATTGGTTGAGACCGTTTCCGGGGACGCTGAGGTTCCCAGCAGTAAACCGAGCCAGGCGCGTAGAGAGGGTAAGTTGACTGTGCGTCTCGCGACGAGTGTTCGGGATGAGATCGAAAAGGAAGCTAGGGAGCAGGGGGTTCCTCCTTCAACTTGGGCAGCTAGAATTTTGACAGCCCGTACCTTGTCCGCGCCTCAGCCCGTTCAGGGTGAGCGGCGAAATATCCGCTCGGGGTTTCGGCAGCTTCGCGGTGCGGCAACGACCCTGAACCAGATTGCAGCGGCCATGAACCGAGGCGGTTTCACCGGCAGAAACTATGCTCCGGCGCGGAATGGGTTGAATGAACTGCGCGACTCGGTCGAGAGCCTGCGGGAACTGTTGAGGCAGTATGCTGCTGGCCGTTTGAAATTTCAGTTAGGGGGTGATCTGACCGATGAGTGATTTCAAGACAGAGCTTGGGTTTCAGGATTTCTGGGCGCACCCTGTACGCTCCGGTGCCGTCAAGAGAGCTGGACCAGAACTGTCTTACGTCAACGCTTTTGAGTCCAAATAGCCGTATTTGATAAGAGAGTGTTCTTGGCTCATCGTAACCATTGAGGAGTGGAAGATGAGAAAGACATCCAAAATCCCAAACGAGAAGATCGTCAAAGATATCAAGCGTGCGGCCCGCAAACAGTATTTCTTTGAAGAGAAGATCAGAGTCGTTTGGGACGGCTTGCGTGGGGAGGACCGCATTGCTGAGCTGTGTCGCCGCGAATGCATATTGCAGTGCATCTATTAGCTTTGGTGCAAGCTGCATCTCGGTATAGATGAAGAAACACTGGAGCTCTGCGCGGTTGGCGTCACGATAAGCAATGTCGGCGACGCACCTATGCTGCCCAACCTCCTGAATTAGATCCCGCCCGACCAAGGGATTGCCACGGTCACCACTGATGGGGCTTATGACACGCGCAGATGCCACAATGTGATTGCCGCTCGCGGAGCTCCTCCTTATCTATCTGTCAGATGGCAACGTTCAGGGCGATTTCAATTGATACGGCAGTGGATTGTAGCGTGCGCCCTGGGGTTCACAGTCTTAGGGGCGCTGGTTGTTTGGCGCCTTAGCGATCATGATCTTGATTGGCGCCAAAGTGAGAGATTCAATTTCACTTCCGAGGGGTCGTCAATTTCGGGGACGCTTTGGCTTCCAGAGGGGGCCGCTCATGCAGCCGTCGTCTTCGTTCATGGCGATGGTCCACAAGACCGCGTTGCCGGTGGGGGCTACGCTCCACTCATCAACGTCTTCCTGGATCAAGGTATCGCCGTCGCGTCCTGGGATAAACCCGGTGTCGGCGGATCTGGTGGCAACTGGTTGCATCAATCCATGGCAGACCGCGCCTCTGAAACCCGCGCTGCCCTGAGTTTGTTAAATCAGCGCTTTGACGATGTGGCATTGGGGGCAGTCGGGTTCTCTCAAGCCGGATGGGTTTTACCGCAGCTTACGCGCCGGGACGCCGACTTTTTGGTTCTGGTCGGTCCTGCGGTATCATGGCAAGATCAGGGAGACTATTACACGCGCGTGCGCCTGGCCCAGGATGGCCTGGATCCCCAGATGATTCAGGATATTATCGTGGCTCAGACTATCGCTGACGACCATGCGTTTGGTCCGAAAGCGCAGGTTGAGAATGCGCCAACCGGCATGTCGGTGGATCGATGGCACTTTATTCGCGAAAATCGAGACGCCGACGCACGATTGGACCTGGCACAGCTCGACCTTCCTTTGCTTGCTATATGGGGGGCGGACGACTTGAATGTTGATGCTGAAAATGACGCTGCACTCTATAGAAAGTCATTGGAAGCGGGAGGCGTTCACAACAAAATCATTCTCTGGCCGGCTGCAACGCACGGTCTGCTTAAGTCCTCGGCCTACAACTGGCAGCTAACCGAAGACTGGTCCTTGTTTGCGATCGCGCGATTCCTCGCCGAAGGGCGGTTTGCCTTCGCGCCCGGTGCTCTCGATGAGATCACTGGTTGGATCAAGGAGCGGAACCAAATTGAGCATTAAGGGATCGTGCTACGATGATTGCGATCCTCAGCCCCAACCTTGTGCACTCAGCATCTGCTGGGTGGTCGAATACTCGTGTTGGTACTCTCATCTTGGTCAGCGCTTCTTGGACCGGTATTGTGAAGGCGTTTGCCCCAGCTCACGTTTAAATGCCGTGTAGAACGACGAGCGCGAATTGAACCCGACATCGTAGGCAATTGCCAAGATAGTCGCGTCGCTACTGCGCAGCCTGTTTTTTGCATCCTGGATACGCCAATGATTTATGTAGTCAAAAAACCGTTGGCCGATCTTTTCGTTGAGTGCCTGAGATGTATAATGCGTGGTGGAGCCAATCCTGTCTGACAGATCCCAAAGGGAAAGGTCGGGTTGCAGGTAAAGGTGTTCATCTTTCATCAGGGTCTCAATCTTCGTGGCAATCCGATCAAGGCGGGTGTCACTCAGCCCGGAACGGCCGTATTTTCGCGCTGGCAGTTCCGTCACAGGGCCAGTTGAGTGTGTCGTAAAGGGCGGCACAATCCCTGGTCGTTGACGCAGGCCCCAAAGGGCAATACTCCAAGTCACAGTGTACCTTACGATGATGGCTGCCAGAAGTGAATCAAACACAGCAGCCCCAGGAAAGTTCAGGTCAAACTCCGAGACCACAATCGCAACGACGTTAAATGCCCAGTATGCAACGACAGAGATTGCCAACCAGCGCGCCCAAGCTAACTCTCGGCTCTCGTTGCTGGCGAAGAGATCTTTCAGGCGCGTCCGGTAACGGCTAAGCCGCCGCAAGATCATCACAGAGTAGATTGGCACCAAGGCATAGAACAAGATCGTTGCGCCATAAAGACCAGCCATAGCAATGCTCTGCCATATCACCAGGTCTTTCGCGCCCGGTTGCAGGCCGGCCTGTAAGGGGGCTGGTAAAAGCAAGATGTACAAGTAGAGAATACAGGCGAACCCGATAGGCAGACCGTGCCATACCGAGCGCGGAACGGCGAACGTTATAGTGGGATCACGCGTCAACCGCAGAACATAGAGCCAAAGCAGAAAAGGCTGGCCCATGGTCATCGGAATCTCTACCAGCTCAAACGCAAGGTTCATAAACCCCGGTTCGCCACCCGGCAGAAGATATGAGACGGGCAGCGCGAGTAGTTCAATGGACTGGGCGACAAAGAACAGCGCCAATGGCAGCCTGACGCGCCGATGCCGGTCGGGAAGCAATAACAGATTCGCGCAGAAGGTTGATAGTACCAGTAGTCCGACGGCGGCAGCCAAGCGGAACGTTTCTTGATCAAAATTTAGCGCTGCGGGGTCCATGTGGCGACTAGTATCCAGATATTAGCAGGGCCCGCACGGTGGATGCCCGTGCTGCCCTGCATGTCTCTTTGTCAGGTTCAGAAGATGAAACTATCTTCCGTCAAGGGCTCAAGCGAAGTTGCAAAGATCGAGACTTCGGCATCGGCATAGCTGATCTGCGTATGGTTGCCGAATGTGCGGATCTCCAAATCCTCATAAATCAACCCGGTCTGTGAGAAATCCAATTGGTCCTTTTCAGCATTGAAATCAAAGATGAGGTCTCGACCGGAATCGAGTTGAAATACGAATGTATCCGCACCTTTGCCTCCCCACAGGTAGTCGCGTCCGGCGCCGCCTTCCAATGTATCATGCCCCGCGCCGCCGCGCAGTATGTCAGTCCCGCCGTCTCCCGATAGTATATCATCGCCTTTTCCGCCGCGCAGATGGTCGCGCCCGGCGCCACCGCTCAGGTTATCGTCACCTCGATTACCGACGAGGAAGTCGCTGCCACGTCCCCCGTCCAGATGATCGTTTCCTGCACGCCCTCTCAGATGATCATGCCCACTGCCACCATCAATTTTGTCACTGCCATACCCGCCGCGCAAATGATCATTTCCTTGTAACCCGATAAGCTGGTTATCGCTTTGCGCGGAGTTTGGCGCGTGCCGCAATATATCAAAGTGATCCGTGGTTTGCGCGCTGATCCACAGTGTTGAGCCATCCTGAAAACTGAAACGCCCAGTATCAAGCTCCGCGACCCCTTGGTCAAAGGTCAGGCTCGCGTCTCCCAGTGCAAAAACTGTCTGGGCCCCATCGGGCGCATCGCTATCTTCGGTGAGTGTAATCTCGGCGGCAGTGCCGGCAATGGTAAAGCTCTCGGCAGCCGGGTCGAAATTGACCCATGCATCATCATTGTACACGGTTGCAAATGCGTCGACCAATAGGTTAGTCGGTTCTGCGTTCGAATGGGACGCAGCGATGGAAAATATCGTGCCAGATTCAACATGAAGGAACGTTGCGGTATTTGTGCCTAACGTCCCGCCTTGGAAACCGATAAACTGTTGCCCGAAGATCTCTCCAGATGAAAGGCCAAGGCTTTCGCCTTCCACGCCAGGCGTTCCATCCGGTGCCCTGAAGTCCAGCATCTCCTCCATTTGCTCAGCGGACAACAGGCTGCGCGACACCAGCAAAGCGTCAAAGAAGCGGATCATGTCGGATGTGGTTGAGACGACACCACCAGCTGCGCCTAAATCCATCATTACGTCGGTCACATCCAGGATCTGCCCCGGGGAGAGTTCCGCATAGGAGTGCAACAGGTTCTCTGCGCGCCCGTCTGACCTCAACGCGCTGTCCTGCATACCCGCCGCTGAGAAAATGCGGTCTTCGAGAACCTGGCCGAAGCTGTCTCCGGTGACCTGTTCAATCAGCTTCTGCAATAGCAAAAAGTTGGTGTTTGAGTATTCATATGCTTCCCCCGGGGCAAAGGAAGCAGGCTCCCCCGCAGCGATCGCTAGAAGTTCGTCGACACCAACGGGACGGTCAGGATCCAGCAGAAGCAATTCAATGAATGCCGGGTTACCGGATTGGCCCGGCACGGTATCAAAGTCAGGGATTCCGGAGCGGTTGGCCAGCAGCTCCCGCACCGTGACTTCGTTGATATTAGAAATGCCTTCTAGACCAGATAGGTCCATTTGGCCTGCTAGCGGCGCATCAAAATCGATCATCCCTTCACCAACCAACTGCTGCACAACGACCGAAGTCATCATCTTGGTTTGCGATCCGATCTCAAACTGATTGGAGGTACTGGCGGCTTGGTCTCCGCCCCGTTCAACCGTGCCGGAGGCATTGTGTACCGACAGTCCGCTGCGGGCAATTTCAATCAAGACAGCAGGTGCTGGGCTGTTCTCTGCAAAATCCAGCAATGCACGGGTTGGTGCTTCTTTCAGTGCAGCTGGGTCGAAATGGGACATGTCAGTATCCTTGTGTTGATCCAAGTAAAACGAACCAACTGGTCCGCTTTACCCTGCCTGTCACAGAGAATTTATGCTGGCGTCCGGATCGGTCGGGGCGGACAAATTCATCTGTACCCAAGCCACATCACCATGAAAAAGTCCCTGAGATCGGAAATCGATCTTTCCCAGCTACGGATATTCCCGTGCCGCATTGCCGAGCTTCAGCTCCGTGTTGCGGTCATGAACGGATTCACCGCGCTTGGCATATCCGTTACAGAGGCCGTGCGATAAGTCCGTCTGGGGAAAGGGGAACCTTGGCCCTCAACCGATTTGCGCAACAGAGTCTTGTGGCAACCAAAACTGTCCAAACGCACCTAGCGGCGCGTGGTGGTTCTTCAGTTTATCTCAGACCAGCAGATGTCCACCGCGGTGGACAAGTGACACACGAGTAAGCCTTGATGAAAATCTCGCAGCCCATGGAAGAAATCGGCGGCCAGGCATTACACCCTAAATCCCTAAAGTTATTGTGGGAGGTCACCATCTCCAAAGAGGTTTGGAAAAAGCCGCTCTCGATAATCCAACGGAAACGCCAACCGAACTGGCGTCTTCGGCGAGGCGGAAGTCAGGTATCCGGCGGCGGTCAGTTTACTCAGCGTGTTGCGAGCAGTACGCTCGGATGTCTTGAGCACAATCTGCGCATCGCCTCGTTCCAGTGCCCCATGCCGAAGAACCGCCGAGATTAGTTCCGGCGCTCGCTTGTCATCAATGGTATCTGCAACGAGACGACGATACCGTTGGTCCAATCCGCCGAGATCGAACAATCTTGCTGAGAAGCTGATCTGGTCGAGCGTCACCTTTAGGAACCATTCACTAAACGTCTTCAGTGCCGCTTCTGACAGGTTCCCCCGTCCGTCGCGGTCTCCGCGGCGTGGGCTGTCGGCCAGATCCATCATCCGTTTGTACTCGCCCCGATCGGTTAGCCCGCGGGCCAGCCCACGTGATACCGACCAGAGCCCTTGGCCACCAATCCCCGCTGTGAGGGCCATGGCATGAGACATCAGTCTGCTGACACGGCCGTTACCATCCGGGAAAGGGTGGATGTAGTTGAGCCGGTGATGTGCAGAGGCGATCGCGATGATCCGTCCGCTCGAAGACCGCGCCGCAATCTGAAATCGTTTGTCGAAATGGTCCATGAATGCCGCGACGCGCGACGATGAAGGAGGTAGGTGGCGCCCGACCGCAACTTCCCGATCGTCATCCTGGCGCATGCGTCCCGGAACGATGGGTTCTTGTGTGCCGTCGGGATGTTCGATGACCCGAAACTCATCCGGCATCTCGTCGTAGAAGCTCTTATGGACCCAAGTCAGGAATTCGACTGATGTGGGGCGGGGCAGGGTGCCTATGCGATGCATCTCATCGATGGCCCGTTGAACGATGACGTGCGCCCGGGCCTCAAGGGCGAGAGGGCGGGTTTCTTCCTCAAGCTCGGCACCAGCCAGCGCCCTTTCGATGTCGCGGGGGCGCGTGTTGTGTCCTTCGATCAGGTTGGAGTAGTAGCAGTTCATCACACGGACGAGATCGGCAAGTTCGGCTGCGCTGTCAGGATGCAACCCTTGTCCCAGCCCGGTAGCTTCCCTCTGGATGTCGACCGAAAGGTCTGCCAGTTCTGTAGGAATATGCTCCTCAAAGAAGCAGGGTTCGATCCTGGCGGGTGTTTCCAGCATTTTGCCGATCTTCCATGTTTGCAAAGTAGTTGAAAAATAAACACATTTCGTACTTTCAATCAAGGTTTTGCCGATATGCGTTGCCGATCTTGGTTGCCGATCTAGAATTGCTGCATGAAATCAATGGCTTCGGCAGATGTGCCGGGCTTTTCGGTTTTGTTGTGTGCCCAAAGGGGCCGGAAAAAGAGAAAGTGTTCTTCGGGTTTTGTGACTGACGGACAAGGGCGTTTGGGGTCCCTCAGATGGGTCCGGGCCGGGTCCCGGTCTGCCGTTCCTGATCAAGGGCATTCCCATGCAAACAGGTGTCTTGCGCGTGTTACGCGCCACCGCTGCCTCGTGGTGGCGACACAAGGAGCTACGCCGAACCGGCCAGACGGGGCAGGCACAACGGCTCAAGCGCGAGACTGTCCTGCGTGACCTCGGCTATCTGAAGCAGGCGGCGTTATTGCCAAACGCGCATGTGATCTGCGGACAGGGCGGGACATTCTTCCATCTCGGTTGGACCACCGTTTCGACTCTCGCGCCGATCGAGCGCTTTTCCTTGGCCAGCCGCGCCTGCATCGCGGCAATCCCGTAAGCGGCGGGAACTTCGGGAAGGGCCCATTTTGCGTCTGCGCTGGAAAAAACCACGTCGCAGGAGGCCGTATAGACGGCACCGCCGCCGATGGCGTACACGCATGACGCTCTCCGGGTTCATAGGTGCGTTTGACCTGGGCAATCACCTTGCCGCCACAGGCCTTGACCGCCAGCGCGATCGCCAGATTGGACGACACCAAGGGATCGTCCTCAAAACACAGGTTGCCGTGTTTGTCGGCCGACGTCGCCCGGATGATGCCGTAGTCGAGATGCTGGCTCGGAAAGAAAAGGTGCGGCTTGCCGCGGAAATCGATCTTTTCGACGATGTCCTCGGTTGTACAGGGCGTGACCTTGCCGCCATCCAGATCGGGATCGACAAAGGTGCCGATGCCGACCTCGGTCAGATAGCCGGGGCTACGCCGCGCAACCAATACATCATGACGCCGATATGAAAACTGTAGGCCTCGATCTTGTCGGCCCGGACCTGACCCATCGACCGGGGCGTTCGCCGGTTTTCGGATCGGGCGGGTTGATGAACGACCCGGTAATCAACCGCTTGGTCATGCCGTCGTGCATCAGGTTGTCGATGCCCTTGATCGCGCCGTTGTCGCCCTCGAAGCAAGGGACATAAAGCGTCAGATCGCCCGGCGCACCGGTATCAAGGTAACGCTGCCCCAAGCTGCACAGCAGCTTTTCCGGGACGATCCAGCCGATGACGCCAACGATGGCCAGGGTGGCACCGGACGGAATGTCGGCAACGGCGGTTTCGAAATCGGTGATCTTGCTCATGGGATCCTCACATCAAAACAGAAGGCAGCCAAAGGGCGATTTGCGGAAAGGCGATCAGGAGCGCGATGGCCAGCGCCTGCAGGAAGATGAACGGCCAGAATGAGCTGTAGATGTCGCCCATGGTGATGTCGTCGGGCGCGACACCTTTCAGGTAGAATGCGGCCGGACCGAAAGGCGGTGTCAGATAAGACATCTGCATGTTCATCGTGAACAACACGCCGAACCAGATCGGGTCATAGCCGGAGCCGATGATGATCGGCACGAAGATCGGCATGGTCAGAAGCAGGATGCCGATCCAGTCCATGAACATGCCAAGCACGAACAGGATCAGCATCATCACGATCAGGATCGCCAGTGGCGACCAGTCGAGCGCGGTGATGGCCGAGGTGACATAGGCCGCACCGCCAAAGAAGTTGTAGACGCGGATGAGGCTTTGGCTGCGGCCGCGTCCCAGCTTTTAAAAAGCACGATTGAGGCGCGCAAAATGGTCTCGGTCGTTTCGCCCATCTTCATGATTTCGCGGGTCGCGCAGTCCAGTGCCCGGGGCGGCTGATCAAGGGCGGCGGGATCCAATGCCGTGGTCTGGATCGCGTCGGCATTTGTTGCAGCGTGTTCCGGCATCATGTGTTCGGCCAGCACAGTGATCCATTTCAGAAACGGCATGGCCAGCAGGGCCAGCCCGGCATTAAAGGCGAGGTGCAGATTGATCGCCTGCCGTGATGCGCTCTCTCCGAGCCATGTGAGAAGCCCGGGGTTTCGCAACAACACTACGAGCAGTAGCGCGGCGCCTCCACCACGCAGCACAACGTTGGTCACCACGACTCGACGGGCGATCAACGGGGCGGTGAGTGTCAGCATATAGGCCAGAAAAGCGCCGCCTGCGTTCGCACCCAATACCATCGCCGCTGCGCCGGTAGGAGGCAGCAGTCCTTGCGCCGAAAGCGTCACAAAGAACAGCACGGCGGCAACCGAGGAATGCACAGCCCAAGCAAAGAAAGCGCCGATCACAAAGGATGTCAGAACATCGCCGCCCAGATAGCGCATGACGCCGATCGTGGCCGGGTTGTCGATCAGCGGGCCGGTGGCGGCGCGGATCATGTCGAGCGACACGAAGATAAGCGCAATCCCGATCAGTATCCGCCCCAGCTGCCGTATTTCGTTGCGCGAGCTGCGCAGGAACAGAATGACACCGACAAGCAAAAGCAGCGGCACCAGAAAATCCTGCCGTAAAAGCAGGACTTGCGACACAATGGCCGAGCCGACATCCGCGCCAAGCAGAATGGCCATACGCTGGCAGCGAATACCGTGCGCTGCTCGGGTCCGCGAAGATCATCCAATCAATGAGCCGAACCGGTGAATGCCTGGACAACGCTCCAATGGAAAGTTTCTTTGCGTCACTGAAAAAGGAGTTGGTGCACCAAAACCGGTTCAAAACGCGCGCTCAGGCAAAGGCCGCGATCTTCGAATACATAGAGGTATTCTACAATCGCCAGCGCCGGCACTCCGCCATAGGCTACCAAACCCCTGCGCAAGCATGCGAAACCATGACTTGGAAAAGCGCAGCATAGGGTCAATAATCAAACTGTCCGGAAATCGGGACGAACTCCACCCTTTCGCTGCAGTCGGAGCGGGCAATGGAGACGCAGACAATCCTGATCTGCGCCTGTAGAGAGGATGCATGTGATGATAGTTCAAGCTTTACTCGCGCCCGCAGCAAGATCATCTTGGCGTCAAGGAGAAATTCAGAAAACCCGTTTGAGCCCGTGTATCGCGGCGCGCAGCAAAACACGTGAATAGAGTTTGTGGAACCCCATCAGGGTACGAAAGACAAACCCTATTCCGCCTGCCTTCCCGGTTTGCGCGGGCTTCGGGACAACCGCAGACCCGAACCACAGCTTTGATGCCCCGCCCTGAGCCGGCTCAACCATCAGCCAGGTTCTTACCCGTCCCTTCTCCACCTCCATCAGCAACTCTTGTTCAGTACGCTGCACGGTTTTCCAGCTGGCTAACCGGTCACTTTCCGCCGCCGCCAAGGCAGCGACACCTTCTTTGAACGTTGGCTTGAAAGCAGCGAGTGCCAGCAATGCCCGCTCGATCCGGAAGACGCGTGAATCAAACATCGCCACGATGTAGTCGTTCAGCGATGGTGTGAAACCCACGTGCGCCACAAATGCATCTACATGAAAACCCGGCCTTTCCGCAAACTGCTGCAATAGGCTGCCTTCGGGGATGCCGTTTTCTTCAACCTGTCTCACTCGCCCCGCGTCCGTTTCAGATAGGCTGCCAAGAGACTATCAAACGCGGCCCCCAGCTTTTTGCCTTGCACCGGCAGGTCATTCTGCCAGATCATCTGTGACCCGACAAACACCGCATACTCCAGTTCAGCTAGGTCCCGCGCGCTTACTGCCCCTAGTGCGCCGGATTGCGCATGAAGGCTGGTCAGAAAATCAATGCGTTTCCCATCTATCGCCGCAAGCTTTGCTCCGACCATGCGGTTCTGGTAGCCAAACTGCCGCATGGCGACTTCGATCCGGTGATCCAGGTCTACGACCAGCAAATTCAATTGTTCGGCCTGCGCTCCGGACCCGGCAATAACGTCGTCTGTGCATGTCTTTTCCCAATAGGCGATCAGATCGGAAATAAATGCTGCGTGATCCCTGAAGTGGAAGTAGAACGCTCCCGTTGTGCGCCCCTGCGCCTTGCACAGGTTTGCAAGTTTCACCCCGTCCGGGCCAAGATTGGCGAGCTGAGCCAGTCCGGCTTTCAGCCAGTCATCTTTTGAGAACCGCACGGTCATTAAAAGAGGCTCCCCCAGAAACCGAGGATCGCAATGGGGACAAACAGCCACCCTTGCGGCAGGTCGATGAATGCCAGGTCAGCTTTCGAAAACTGACGCAGGCCAATGCCCCAAAGGGCAAAGAGTGCGGCCATGACACTGCCCATGACGGCAAGATCATTGCTTCCGCCCCAAAGAGCGGGCCAAAGGAACAGGAGGCTCATAAGGCCAAGGCTGATCGAGACCAGATGCCAGCAGTAGTACGCTACGTATTTAGGGTGTTTTGCCAGATCGCCTGAGGCCAGCAACGGGCGCGCCACCTCCGGGCCGCCCATGAAAACGTGAATTAGGGTAATGATGGCGGACAGGCCGCCGGCCGCAAGAATGGGATATGCCATGGCAAACACCTTTGAAGTTCAATCTCGAGAGAAAGTAACATAACTTAGGTTACTTAAAAAGTATAAGTCTTCGTGTCGGTCAGGCAAAGTTCAACGCAGTTGTCAGATAGCTAAACGAACAACCTGGAAATACCTCGCAATGCTAAACCCCAGCCGAGAGGCCTGAGCAATGCTACGGCGATCCGTTGAAACCACACCCGCACCTTGGTCACTTCCCATCGAAAGATCACCGCATCGCGCCCGTCCGAACGGCGGCAGTCTGCACGAACGGCCCCATTTTCCTCTGCCATGCGGCGGGTGAAACTCGGTTGTGCCGCGGGTCGACGTGCTGCGAGTGCGCGCAGCAAGAAATCGGGATGTCGGCTGTGGGCTGGGTGCCGTCTGTTGTCGCGTTTGGCATCACAGCAGCTTCGTGCAAATACTCGTGGTTGCCCTTGAGCTGGCGCCAATACTTGACCATGTTTTATAACAGATCAGGCACATTGATAAGGTAGACGAAAGCCATGGCAGAACGTTTTGAGCGCCACCGTCAAGCTTGGACACAAGAGGAAATTCAAAAACTGCACCAACTGGTGTCAAAGGGGATGGGCTTGAAGGCCATTGCCAAAGCTCTCACGCGCTCTGAGGAATCAACCAAGAGTAGAGCGAAGCTTGACAAGATAAAAATTAAAAAAGCACGCTGATTTTGGTGCCCTTAGTATACTCCTGTCGTTCTTTTCAGTCACGAGCAAGGGCTGCTTAGGGCTGAGATCGACGTGCAGCGGCAGCAAACTGTGACGGTCTGGGCAGTGGCGGCTGTGGGCTCAACCACTCGCCTAAGCCCACTTCAGCGGACAGCAGGATCGAGCCCATTGTGGCGATTGCACCAACAAGGTTACTAGGACCGATGAATGAGAACCAAGACATCTTCTCCCATCGGGAAACCGGCCCCAATTTAAGCGTTCAACGAAGCTCGGGCGCAGAGGTTTTTCCTTATTGGAGTTTTACCAAAACCGTAATCGCGATCTGTGCCTTAAAAATCGTGGAACTGGGCAAGCTCGATCTGGACGAACATCTCGCAGACCATGACTTCTCGCTTCGCCAGTTACTGAATCACACCGCTGGCTTGCCGGACTACTATTCCCTGCCGGGCTACAGGAAAGCGGTTGCGAATGATGAAGAACCTTGGTCTGCTGACCACCTGTTCAATGCCACGATGGCGCAAGGCAGTTTGTTTGTGCCGGGGGAAGGCTGGGCCTATTCAAACCTTGGTTACATGCTGGCCCGCGATTTAATTGAAGACGTCGCTGGTTCGTCATTCTCCAGCCTTGTCAGTGAGATGATCTGCGATCCTCTCGGGCTGGACAGCATCGAACTTGCGACAACTAGAAAACACCTCTCACGCGTTCACTGGGATGGAGCAAAGAGGTATCATCCAGGATGGGTATATCACGGATGTCTTACTGGAACTGCCGCAGACGCTGCACGGCTATTACATGCTCTGTTTACGGGAAGGCTGCTCAACGCGGATATCCTTGAACAGATGCTGATCGGTCATCCTCTTGGCGGCGCTGTTGAAGGTCGGCCTTGGACGAAATGCGGCTATGCAACTGGCCTTATGAGCGGTCGGTGCGGGAGTGTCGGTCGCACTGTAGGGCATTCCGGCGGGGGGCCCTACAGCGTCAATGCAGTCTATCATTTTCCTGATCTGAAGGGCCCGGTTACGGTTGCGAGCTTCACGGATGGGCGAAATGAGGGCGTTGCTGAGTTCGCTGCCGTTGAATGTGCCGGTCAGAACTGACCGCGTAGCAGTCTTGCTGTAGTTGAGCGTTGAAGGTCCGCTTGGCTCCGTTCGCGACGCGCTGCACATGCGAAAGGCCGCGAGATGGCCGACGGCGGCTCAGGGCTCGAACCACCAGCTTGTGCTCTCAGCAGCGGACGGAAGGGCCGAGCCCAGACCGGATTTTCCATTCTGTGCTGCGTGCGCTCGCAGCGCGGAAACTTCTGCCGTTGCGAAAATCTTGATGCGACGATGCGGCGTTAGCAGCGGACGTTTGCCCCGCTAACAGTAGCCTCGGATGGGCAGGCACTGCATTGCGCACAACGCAGTCATTCTTCTGACATCTTCGAATGACAATAGCGTTGATACGACCAAATTCCTGTTAGAGATCATTCTACAAACGCAAGGATAACAAAATAGTGAAAGATTGCACAAAGCTTATAGTGTTCAAGACGTTGGGCCTGTCTTTCGCGAGTTTATCAGCTCAACTCGTGTTGGGGTTTGGTGCAATGGCTGAAACTTGTGTGGCAGCAAACGGTGCTAGCCGTGAGGGGATTACGATTTGCGACTTAGGGGTGCTGCCAGGAGGAAAATCAAGCTTCGCGAAAGCGGTCAGTGAGGACGGATCCACGATCGTTGGTGTGAGCGGCTCGTCTCAAGGAGATCGCGCATTTCTTTGGACTGAAGAAGGTGGGATGATTAGTGTTGGGAACACTCCCTGGAGGTTCCGAAAGCCAGGCACGAGATGTGAGCGCTGACGGTAGCGTTATCGTTGGAAGCAGCGATACCGCCGAAGGACAGCGCGCTTATATTTGGACCAAAGAAACCGGCATGCTCGTCCTTGATGACACTATGATGGATATTCAATCATCAGCTAGGGCGGTCAGTGCCGATGGAACGGTCGTGGTGGGATCAACGGGCGGCACCGCTGACCGCAGGGCATTCCGTTGGACCAATGAAACCGGAATGACAAGAATTGGCACCGGAGAGTTGGACAAAGATTGTGCCGCGCTTGGTGTGAGTGACGACGGTACCACAATTGTCGGTAGGGTGGATTTTAAAGCGTTCCGTTGGAACGAGGCGCAGGGGATCGCCCTGATGGCACCAGAAGAAAGTTCGGTGGCCTTTGATGCATCCAATGACGGGACGATAATCGTTGGTGGTATGGGGCCTGTTTTTAGCAAAAGGAAAGCCGTCCGATGGAACAAAAGCGGCGCGGCCCAAGATGTTTATTCAAATCCCGATAGCCTGCGCTCTACGGCGCTCGACATTAGCCCAGAGGGAAAGGTCATCGTTGGAGCAATAGATAGACACACGGCCTACATGCAAAGGCATGATGAAGACCTGACTATCCTTGGGGGGCTGAACAGGGATGATGCCGATTTTGTTAGTGATGTAGCTAAGGGAAGCGGCTTAGGCGGCACCATCATAGTCGGATCGTCAACAGGTTATGACGGGCACCGTGCGGTCCGATGGCTACTTTCGGAGTGAAACAGCGAAGGGCCGGTTTAGCACTGGCACCTGATCTCGGATTTCGATGGCTGCTTCGGCGAAATGCGCTGAATCGAGACGAGAAGCCTGCTGCAACTGCGAGGTAATGCTACGCTAGCGAAATTGGAAAATCTAAGGTCGCTATTCCCGCACCCCTATCGTTCGTTGGGCATGTTTTGAATGGCTGCAAAGCGCCAATTGCGTCGCGCTGCGCAAGCGAAGGCCTGGCAAGCGATCAAAGTCCGCTGTGGGCTCGAACCGCCCGCCTGTGCTCTCAGCAGCGGACGGAAGGGCGGAGCCCAAATTCACAAATGCTGCACCAACCACGAATGACCGCTGATCAACCGTCAACCCATACTGGTGCCTTCCCGATATGTTTGATCAGGAAGTCCATGAAGACGCGCACCTTGGCTGAGACGACGTTGCTTTTTGGGTAGATCAACCAGAGGGCGGGTTGCTCTGCCAGTGCGTATTCGGGCAGCACGTGTGTCAGCGCACCGCGTTTGACCTCCTCATGGACCAACCAGAGAGAATTTACTGAAATACCTGCGCCGTCCAATGTCGCGCGCTTTTGTGTCAATCCGTCATTCAAAATCAAACGATGTGCGGCTTGTTTTGGGTCCAGATCGGCCGGCCTACCGTCGCTCGAAATAAGTGGGCGAGGCTCCAGATTACGGAATGCGATCACTCGATGTGACTTCAGATCGTCGGGATCAATTGGCGTGCCGTATTTCTCGAGATATGCGGGCGAAGCACACAAGATGCGCGTGTCGTCGGCCAGTTTTCGGGCTGTCAGACTGCTACTTTCAAGAACCGCGTTGCGCAGGGCAAGGTCATAACTGCCTTCAATCAAGTCAAATTGCGCATCCGACAGATGCATGTCCAACGTGAGGTCGGGATAGGCGTCCATGAACGTTGGCAAAAGCGGTGCGATGTACATCTGCGCAAATGTGCTGGGGGCGGCGAAGCGCAGGGTGCCACTGATTTTCGTCTGCCCTTGGCCGAGGGCTGCGAGGGCGGCCTCTTCTTGGGAAATCATCTCGCGCGCGTAGGGAAGGAAATCCTGGCCCTCCGACGACAGCGAAATTTTGCGTGTTGAACGGTGCAGCAGCTCCGCGCCCAAAAGGCGTTCCAGCTTGGCAATACGGGTGCTTGCAACGGCGGGGGCCATGCCCAGCGTGCGGCCCGCTGCGCTGATGTTCAAGGTCTCGCTGGCGAGAACGAAGAGGCGGAGGCTTTGCGTATCCATTTTATTCTTTTTCGGAATAGTGAAATCATATTCTGGTAGTTTTTATATTTCTTGAGGGGCGTATCTACAAGTGCAAGAGACAGCAAGGACCACCCGATGACACAGACCGCGACAGTCAACTACCACGTTCACAAACCCGAACAGCAGGCGTTTGAGCTGGATGCGGGTGGCATCGTCGGCAATCTTATCGCGCCAGAACTTGCACCCACGCAGATCGCTGTCATGGATGTCGCACCGCGCTTTGAAGATGCGTCCGTGGGTTTCGCCGCATTCCCGACTGAAGTGGAGGCGTTTGATACCAATGACGACTGGCGGCCTGCTTATGATGCCGAGCTTAGAAAGCTGCTAGCAGATAAAGTCGGGGCGCAAGACGTCGTGGTGTTTGATCATACGGTGCGCGTGGATGATCCAGAGGCCGTCCGCAAACCGGCGCGTAATGTTCACAGCGACTACAGCGCTGACGGGGCCGAGCAACGGTTGATCGACATTTTGGGCGCGGACAAAGCGGCAGACTGGAGCAAAGGGCACTACGCCTTTATCAATGTCTGGCGTCCAGTGGAGGCCCCGATCAACTCTGCACCATTGGGGTTCATACGACCGAATAGTGCCGCTGAGGAAGACTGGATTTTGCTCGACTTAATCTATCCAGATCGCAAAGGGCAGATCATGGGACTGGCGGCAAACCCGGATCATGAGTGGATCTACATGTCCAAGATGACCCCCGACGAGGTTGCCTATTTCAACATCTACGACAATCAGGGCCGTCCTTCGATCGCACACAGCGCGCTGGATATGGTCGAAGACCCGACACTTCAAACTATTCGCAAAAGCATCGAGAGTCGGACGCTCGTCCGCTACTGACCACATAAATTTTGGAACGGACTTCTGAGCGACCCGTTTCCCACACAACTGATGAAGGGGACCACCATGACCAAGACGATCCTTATCACAGGTGCCACTGATGGCATCGGCAAATTGACCGCGAAGACACTGGCCGCCGAAGGACATACGATCCTGATTCACGGTCGGACTACCGAAAAGCTGGAGAAAGCTGCTAAGGAAATCGGCGGGACAACAGAAAGCTATGCGGCCGATCTGACGCATATGGACCATGTCCAAGTGATGGCAGCTGACATCCGCAAAGCCCACGACAGCCTTGATGTCATCATCAACAACGCAGGCGTCCTGAAGCTGCGGGATACCATAACGGATGATAGCTATGACGCGCGCTTTATGGTCAACACCTTCGCGCCTTATGTTTTGACGCAAGCGTTGCTGCCGATCCTTGCGGACGATGGTCGTATCGTGAACCTGTCTTCGGCTGCGCAGGCCCCGATTGATATCGAGGCGCTGCACGGGCGTAGACAACTTGATCACAACCCCGCCTATGCACAAAGCAAACTGGCGCTGACAATCTGGACCCGTGAACTGGCGAAAACCCTGCCCGCGGATCAGGTTGCCGTTGCCGTCAATCCCGGCTCGCTTCTCGCCTCCAAGATGGTCAAAGAAGGCTACGGCATGGAAGGCAACGATTTGCAAATCGGTGCGGACATTCTGCGCGAAGCCGCCATTGGCGCGTCGTTTGCAGATGCCAACGGCAAATACTTCGACAATGACAACCGGGTGTTTGCCAACCCCCACGCCGCTGCGCTCGATGCGGGCCACTCTGCGCAGGTGATGCAGGGCATCAAGGACGTCATCGCCAAGATTGGATGACGCAGACGCCGGTCAACCGCCCGGCATCCTAATACGAAGAACTTTGAAACCAAACCAATTCGGCAGAGCATTCTGCCGGAAACAAGAAAGGACTGTCCAAATGAAGTACGAAAATTTCTCCACCTTTGACGTTAAAGTCGAAGACGCCATCGCGACTGTTACATTCGATTTTGGCACTGTGAACGTGCAGGGTCAGGAAATGCTAGCTGATCTCAACAGCCTCGCCATGCGCCTTGAAATGGACCGCGACGTAAAGGTCGTTGTGTTTGAATCGGCCAACCCAGAGGTTTGGGTCTGCCACTACGACACCGAACTGCTCCAACACCTTAGCACCGAAGAAGTGTCCCGCGACGAGGCACAGCTTTTGGACCTTCAGGCCATTTGCGAACGCATCTCCAAAGTCCCACAAGCGACCATTGCCAAGCTCGAAGGGTTTGCACGCGGCGGCGGTCACGAGTTGGCGCTCGCGTTGGACATGCGCTTTGCTGTGCGGGGCAAGTTCAAGTTCATGCAGATGGAAGTCGGCATGGGCATTCTGCCCTGTGGCGGTGGTGCCTCGCGCATGGCCCGCCAAACAGGACTGGGGCGCGCCTTGGAAATCATCCTCAGCGCACGGGACTTTGATGCGGATGAGGCCGAAGCCATGGGCACAATCAACAAAGCGTTCGAGGCAGACGAGATCGACGCTTACGTTGACACGCTTGCCAAACGGATCGCCAGCTTTCCAGCGGAGTCCATCAATGCCTGCAAACAGATGGTGTACGAATCCATCGACAAGCCAATCGACGAAGCACTCAAGGCCGAAGCCTACTGGCTCTACCAAGCGACCAGCAAGACACCTGCCGTCAAGCGGTTCACCGTTGCCGAAGAGCAAGGGCTGCAACACGACATGGAAAACCAACGCAATTGGGAAAAAATGGTCATGGATGTGCAAGACATCAACTGACCCCGTGATCCCAAGAATGACGAAATCTGTTTCGGTGTCACGGACGCCGGAACCATTTCGAATGGAAATCAATCATGCACGTAAACGCACTCGAAACCGCCCGCGCTGTGGACCGTCCATCGCGTGAGGCCATGCTGCAACGCCATCCGTCGGTCCACACGTTCTGGAACCAGAACAGCGACCTGTTCGCACAGGCTTGGGCAGAATAGGAAAAAACGGGTGATGGCGCAGACCCCATGCTGCGAGGATCGTTTTCAAAGGGGGTAGAAAGGGGTGGAACGGGTTTTCGGGCGGATCATGCGCCATCAGCCGTTAGGCCCGTCTAAGCCCCCCTCTTTCGCCAACCCCTCTCTGACCTTCGATCTTGCCCCCGACACCTGCCAGGGCTGAGTAGTGCGGCATGGCAGGGCATTGTGGCCTCATGACACAGGCCAACTCCATAGAGGTTAATGAGAACGCATTTCGGTCAGCACTTGCTCAAAATCAATATTGAACTCTGATCGGCAGACTTCCGGTAGACTGCTGCCCGGGAAGCGAAAATTTATCGCCGCACTCAGCTCCATAATGCGCATCTTAACAGCATTTCGGCGCAACGCGATGTGTGTGTTTTTGTTAGCAGTGTCTTCCAGGAAGCGATAGTTTTCTTGGCACTCATCTTTTAGCTGGGTGCGTTCAGCATTTTGCAATTTGGCAACCTGCTTTTCTAACTTACGGCGAATATTCGAGCCACAGATCAGAGAAATTAGACCGTGTTGCGCATCGGCATAGAGAGCGTCGGACAACTCATAATGGTCAAATTTCGAAAGGTCTTGATAATCGCACACAAAGTTTTCAGAGGCGTGGCAGTCCGAAAGGGTCGCGCGCGCGGCTTGGGGAATAGAGGTCTTGTCAAAGTTGCTGCTGCTGGTCCAAGAACGCGGAGCTCCTGTGCAAAACAAACGGATAGACCGGTCATCTTCATTTCGTATGGCGCGCCAAAACGCGTCCTTCGAAAATGTGTACCCACGCTTCATTAAAGCCTCAATCGCATCGTCAGGCTCCAGGGCTGCGACGACTTGCTGAGTTGCAGCAGCACTTTCCCTCGTAGCGTCTATCAGCTTGTCAATGAGCGTTCAAAGTTGACCCGGTTTCAGCATTTAAAATTGACCCACCCCATGTGGCGCAAAGCCCCCAGGCGGGCCGCCCTCATATAGCGAGTCCGTCTGGGGGCTTTGCTTTCGGGACGGTTACTTTTCTCTGCGGCTTTTGCTCTGAGCAAAGCGATAGGACGTGTTGCCGGTTTCGATGATTGCGCAATGGTGGGTGACGCGATCCAGCAGCGCGGTGGTCATCTTGGCATCGCCAAAGACCGAGACCCACTCTCCGAACTCCAGGTTGGTGGTGATGATGACGCTGGTTTTCTCGTAGAGCTTGCTGATCAGATGGAACAGCAATGCTCCGCCAGACTTGGGGAACGGGATGTAGCCCAGCTCGTCGATGATGACGCAATCCAGAGCCGAGAGTTGCCGGATGATCTTCCCGGCATTGCCCTCGGCCTGTTCCTTGATCAGGGCGTTGATCAGATCGACGGCGTTGAAGAAGCGTGCCTTCTTGCCGTTGGTGATCAGGGTGGTGCCCAAAGCGATGGCGATATGGGTTTTGCCGGTGCCGGTTCCGCCCACCAGGATGAGGTTGTGCGCCTCTTGGGTGAACTGCCCTGTGCAGAACGGTTCGATCTGGGTCTGGGTGATGGCGGCAGCACCATAATCGAAGGTGGCGAAGTCCTTATGATGGGGGAACTTCGCGATCCTCATTTGATACTGGATAGAGCGCGCCCGCCGCTCTACAGTCTCCGCGTCGATCAGTTGCTTTATCGCTGTGGTCAGACTTGGTGGCTTGCGCGCGGACAGCAAATCATGTGCGCAAGCTGCCATTCCGTGCAACCTCAGGGCGGTCAGTTGGTCGATCAGGGCGTTCATGCGGCAACCTCCTCAGTCGAGCACAGGATCTCATAGCGCTTGCAGTCGGCCTCGGGTCGCAGGGTCAGTTGCGGATAGGCATAGGCTTCGCTGAGCGGCGTGATGACCGGCTCCACCAACTGGTTAATCAGGTTGATGATGGCGGGCAGGCGGAGGGTGTTTTGTGCCACGGCCAGTTCACAAGCCATCTCGACAACCTCGATCCCGTGATCCTGGACGAGCAGAAGCAGATCAACGAACTCCCGATCCCCGCCCTTGTCTGCCATGTAATGTTCCCTGATCTGGTGCATGGCCTCAGGCAGTTGCCAGTCCACGAAGGGTGCGCCATTGCGTAGGGCGCCGGGCTTGCGATCCAGCAGAGGAACATAGTGCCAGGGTTCAAAGTAGCTGACGTTGCGGGTGAAGCGGCGCTTATGCTCGGCGATGATATCCTGGCCCGACACCAGCATAATCCGGCCCGCATAAGCGCGCAGCGACACATGTTGACCGGCAAAGTGGGACGGGACGCTGTAGCGGTTGCTGGCATATTGAACCAGGCAAGTGGATCGGACACGAACCGTCTTCTCAACATAGCCGTCAAAAGGCCGACCCAAGGGGCGCAGCTCGGCGCGTTCGTCTTCGAACACCTCGGCAATCGTGCGATCCTGCTGTTCGGGATGGGGACGATTGGCCAGTTCTTCACAGCGCAGGCGCAACCAGTTGTTCAGCGCATCAAGATCTTCAAAGGCAGGCTTGGGCACAAACAACCGGCCGCGCAAAAACTGGACCTGGTTCTCGACCTGCCCCTTCTCCCAACCCGCTGCGGGCGTGCAGGCAACAGGTTCCATCACATAGTGGTTCATCAGAGCCAGGAACCGGGGATGGAATATCCGGTCCTTCGAGCGGGACACATAGGTCACCATGGTCTTGGGGTTATCAATGATCACCCGTCGTGGAACCCCGCCATAGAAAGACAGTGCCTGCACAAAAGCATCCAGAACCATCTCCTGGGCTTCGCCGGGATAGGCGATCACCAAAGGCTTGCGGCTGTGGCACAGGCGGAAATGGGCAACCTAGATCTTTTGTTCAACGCCGCCCAGGACAACCCGTTCTTCGCTCCAGTCAAACTGAAGGGCGTCACCAGCAGCAAAATGCAGGGGGATAAAAGCATCGCCAGAACCGGCGCCAGCCCGCTTCAGATCGCGGACAAATCGCTGAACTGGAGAATAGGACCCGGTGTAGCCTTCCACCACGAGCTGCTCATAAAGCTTCTGGGCCGTTCGCCGCTCCCGACGTGGTCGCTTCTGGTCCTGATCGAACAGTTCCTGAAGCCGGAGATCAAACCCGTTGCACAGTTTGTGCCGAACCGGTGGAGCCTGGCGCTGGTAGCTCGGCGGGCTCTCATCCTTCAAATACTTCTTGATCGTGTTGCGCGATAATCCCGTCGCCCGCGCAACAGACCGGATACTGCGCCCTTCAACCAGCACCCACAGACGGATCTTCGATACACTTTCCATCAATAACACCTGCTCTTTCCTCCGCACTTGAAGCGCGGATGTTAACGAAACAGGTGGGTCAATTTTACTCGCTCATAACCCACCTAAGTGGGTCAATTTCGCATGCCGATTCACAATCAGCTCATCAATGCCCTTCACCACTGTGCCGGGTTTGACGAGGGAGAAATAGCCAATTGTGATTGTTATGAATATTGCGATGGCGCCAAGCACGGTCTGCGTGACCGAGTGTTTTGCGAAAAATGCCTCTGCTTTGCTCTCAAATTTAGGCAGGCTAAAAATCTTCGACCAAAGCTTCTTAAACATCACCATCTCCATTGCACAGGTTGATCAGAGCTTTCTGCGTGTCAACTTCCTGAATTTTCGATCCAACATCAAACACAAAAGCCAATCACGATTGGGGGCTGTTGCAGAACTCTGACGCCTAAGGGTTCACTTCGCGAATCCATGTGTCCCAGCACCGCAGCGTCAAACTCGCTCCGTGAACGGCTGCTCCGGACCGATCTCGCCTCGTTAGCGGGCTTGCCTCCTGGGCTTTGCAAAAGGTGCAATCTGCGCTGATGCATGCTCAGGTTGGCAGGCGGCACCCTCGAGGCAATCTGCTATATGTACATTGGCTGGGAGGAGAGCTTGTATACCACTTAGATCTTCTACGCCCCGCTGTAGCTTCTCGATGAGACAATCAACTTTGACCACTGTGTCGAACTTCAAAATAATTTGCTGCAACTTGAAGTGTCCGAGTTTGCAAACGGAAGTGTCCCGCTACAATGCATGTTAGGAGACACTTCATATTGCAGTAACCGGAAGAGGCCGGAGGAAGCCGGACAAACCCGGATGAGGCTTAAAAAAAGGCTTTCATGGGGGTACGAAGAGGGCCTACCAAGTTGGCGCTTGTCTTGCACAACCTGAAAACCGCGCTGATAACGGTCGGATATCAAAAACCAAGACAGCTCGAGTTGCAAATTATTCGGATCCACCTGCCCCAGTATTGCCTGGGCTACGCTCATATTGCTGGCTTCACAAAGTGTGACCAGCGACCAAGCACAGACCTTCGTTCCTGCTAAAGCTAAGGTCCGCTGCGAGCCCGAATTACCTGATGCTGTTCACGGCATGAGTGTCTGCTTTCGGAATGTAGCCTTGAAAGTCACTGCTGGAGCAGCCAGTAGGCATGAAGTAATCTGCCGGAAAGGGAACTGTTATGCGATGCGGGCTTGAAGTGATCGAGCAGGGTGACGGGCCTGTACTGGTGCTGCTGCATGGTGCAGGCGTTGACGCCGCGCTATGGAAGCCACAGATAGATCTGTTCTCCAAGCAGTATCACGTGATTGCGCCCAACCTCCCGGGTCATGGGCGGAGCGCTCCCGTCCAAAGCGTCGAAGAAATGGCCTATGTCGTGCGGGCCATGCTGCAAGAGAAAGGTATCGCGCAGTATGCAATTGTCGGGCTGTCTCTGGGGGGCATGGTCGCTATAGAAATGGCAGGGCGCTGGCCTGACGAAGTTTCGCATTTGGTGACGGTTGAATCTGTTGCGACTGTGTTCGAAGGCGCTTTTGGGAAAGAATTAGCAGGTTGGGCGATGTTGCTCTTCAAAGTTATACCACCCTCAATATTCATGGCACTTCCAGCAAGTGCGATGGGCGCAAAATCGCAGGATGCAGGCAAATACGTTCAGGACGCGATTGCCAAAATGACCGCAAAGAACAACTACACTGTAATGCACGCAGCTTCCCAATATGACGGACGCGAACGCCTTTCCAACATTACTGCGAAAACGCTGATCATGGTTGGGGCTCTAAATAGAAAAACGCATAAGCGAGCTCAAAAGATGGCTAACGCAATTCCAGAGAGTGAATTTTTGGTCATTCCTGCAGCCAGCCACATCGCCAACCGTGATGCGCCGGATTTTTTCAATGCATCCGTACTCTCATTTCTCAGTTAGGCACGGATTGGGCTCTGTTGCGCAAATCGGGTGAGGGATTCATCTCATGCATCCAGCGTGATAGCTGGGGGGCATGAGCAGACCAACACCCCCGACCTACAAGATCAAGACCTGGCGGGCCTATAACGAAGCGCTGAAGCGTCGTGGCTCGCTGACGATCTGGTTCGATCCCGAGATGACGTGGGAGGCCCGGCCGACCGGCAAGAGAGGCCGACAGCCCATCTATAGCGACGCCGCGATCAAGACCTGCCTGACGATGAAGGTGCTGTTCCGCATGGCGCTCAGGCAGACGACCGGCTTCGTGGAAAGTCTCCTGCGATTGAGTGGATTGGACTGGTCGGTACCGGATTTTAGCACGCTTTCACGCCGCCAGAAGTCTCTCGCCGTGAACATCCCGTATCGTGGTTCTGAGGGGCCGCTACACCTGCTGATCGATAGCACTCGGATAAAGGTAGAGGGCGAAGGCGAGTGGAATGAGCGTGCAGTGGCCTATTCTGGTGCCACCGCGCGCCAATCAGTGTTGTTTCTTGGACTTCGTCTCCAATGCGTTGGAAAATAAGCGGAGGTTGCGTGTGTAGTGCATTGTAGGTGACTGTACCCGAAGGCGCTGGATGCTGTCGTAGATCGGTCTTTGTCCGGCTACCTCAGTGACCTGGGCTTATTAATGCTTGCGCGGCGGCCAGGGTGTCTTGGGCAGGCCAGTCAGCGGCTCGCCCAGAAGGGGCGAGGTCAACGCATAGACGCCGTTCACGGCAAAGGCCCAGATAATATTTCGGTCATATTCCACAAACACAGCAAAGACGGCATTGTCGAACGTCCAGTCTGGCACCTCATCGGGGGTGGGAAAGGCGGGTACGTAGTAGCCGGAGATCTCCGGTTTTGCGGGATCCTCGACGTCAAAGATCTGGATCCCCGCGTTGTAGAAGGCGTAGATCACAACTCCGTCGCGCCCGCCTCCGGGCTGGTCGATGCCGCCGGAGCGTTTCGGCCCGAAACTGCCACCGCGCTGGCAATAGTCGGTGAAATCGGCCTCTGGGGGCGGCGTCGGGCGCGGGAATGTGGCGGCAACTGTGGGGTTGGCCGGGTCAGAAACGTCGATTGAGAAGATGTCTTTGTAGGGCTCATAGCAATTCGAATTCATCGGGTAGCCGTTTGAGAACACATGCCCAGTGCGGGCGTACTGGCTGACATCAACATTGTCGAACTCAGTACCGGCAAAGCTGGGAGCGACTTGCAGGTCACCCTGCGGCGTCGGGTTGGCCGGGTCGCTGACATCGAAGGTCCAGAACCCGAGCCCGCCCATGCCGCCAAAGCCGATGGTACCGCCGTCCTCGATCGGGACAGGCAGGGCCAGCGGATTGCGCGAGCCCATCCAAGATGTGCGGTTGCCCGCGCGTGGGTTCTCCAGATAGGCCGCGAGGTCTTCAGGGGAGTCGATGTCCTGCCCGGGCACCGACAGCTGGCTGACGAATTCAGGGTTGGCAGGGTCGCTCATGTCCCAAATCTGGTAGCCGGGCGAATGAACGTAGTCGGGATATTCGGTCAGCGCAAAGCTGTCTTTGGGGGCTGCGGACAGCACCATGTAGCGACCGCCAGTCCAGGCCGGGGCATCCAGAGATCCGGACCCCTGTTGTTCACCGATGGGGGCGTCGGGGTTGACGCGGTCGGTGGTGCGTTCGGCGATCATGGTCCAGTCCTCCGGGGTCGGGCCGTTCATCTCAAAAACCCGGAAACCTTTCAGCGAGGTATAGTTGCGCACCAGGGCAACGCCCTCGGCGTCTTCGGATTTGCGGCCCATGACGCCAAAGCGGCCGATTTCATAGGACGCAACCGCGACGTGCTTTTGCAGCCCCTCGTGCCAGACAACGGTCAGGCCACCGAAGTAATCGGTGACGTTCTTACTGTCGAATTCCTCACTGGAACCTTTCGGCCCCCAGACGCCGCCATCGCTGTAGACCTCAACGGCATTGGCAGGGTCAGTGATGTCCAGCACGCGCATGTAATCGCGGTCATGTGTGTAGAGATAGCGCTTGCCATCCATGTCGACGGCATTGGCCCATGCATGCCAGGGCGAGGTCACTGCCGGGTAAAAGGCCAGTACATCGACGTTCTTGGCATAGGAGTTCTGGTCCCAACCTTCCAGCTGGCCGGGGAAGTTCGGTGCAAAGGACGACAGCGGTGAGGCTTTCGGCGCAACAAAGGCACCAGCTTCGCCGATCATGCCATAGTCGCGTCCTGGCTCAGGTGGGGCAGGTGGGTTGTGCGGCGTAGCCTCGAACCAGCGCTGCACGATTGGGTCGCGGATATCGATGACACCGGGCTCTCCGCCGCCACCTGCAGCATGGGCCATGGGTGCAAGCAGGCTCACAGCCAGCGTAAAAGATAAGGGCAGATGGTAAAACTCAGGCATAGAGATCCCCTGTTATTGGCGCTGACATACGGCTGCTCAGGTGTTGCTGCGGTTACGTCGGCCTGTTCTCGTTGCCCGAAAGCCTACGTCACGCCGGGTCTTGCTCAGTTAATATTCCGGGAAATTGGGTAGCAAAAAATCGAATACCTAGAGCTGAGGCGCCGCGTCCAAGCCGCAATTAGGGGAGGTCTATCAGGGCGGTTTTCAAGCGTGACCAAGGCGAGGTCAGTTCAGGAGTAGCAACGCGCTGCCGAACCCGACGAGCAGTGTCGCCATCACTCCGTGCGGCGTCGGTCGGAGCCGCTGGCGCAACAGTAGCGCGGCAAACAGGGCGCTGAACAGCACGTCGAGTGCTCCTATCAGGGCGACGCTGGTGACAGAGGTGTGTAGTAAGGCTGCGAGCTGCAGCGTCTGCCCGGCTGAAAGCAACAGCCCTGTGCCAAGAAACCCGGGGCCGCGGTCTATAAGCAGGTCGTGCAGCCTTGTGCCCTTGTCTTTTCGGCCGCTTAATAAAGCCCAGCCGATATAGCACAGGCAACCTGCCATGGCGCCGACACATGTTGCCAGCAGCGGGTCGGGCAGCTGCAGCAGCCCCAATTTACGCAGGCTGTAGGAGAGCGCGTAGCTGGCCGCCGATAGCAACCCCAGCAACACCCCCGCCAGCGTTCCCAGCGGCGCCGCGCCGCCCGCGAAGGCAAATACCCCGGCCACCACCAGCACCCCGCCGATCAACTCGGCAGGGTCAGGCCAATCACCGATTATCAGGATGGCAAGCGGGATGGCAAAGAACGGGATCAGGCGGCGCAGCATTGCGGCCCCGACCGGACCCAGGATTTCGGTGGAGCGGTACATAAATAGCCGCCCGAGCACGGTGGCAAAAACACCCGCCAGGGCGAACAGGGCGAGCGCTTGTTTATTGGGGGCGCCGGGCTGCAGGGCGGGTTCGGGGCCGGCCAGCAGCCACAGGGCCCCGGTTAGAAAGGCGGTCATCAGCACCGACAGGAACACCCCGCCGTCGCCCCGCCGCTGGCTGCGGCTGCGGGCGATGGTGACGCCGGCAATCCCGTAGCAGGCGGCAGATAACAAGGCGAACAGCTCTCCCACAGGGACCTCAGATGGTTGGTAATTACGGGCAGGGGCAGGGGCGAAAGAAACGGCCGCGCGGCTTCTGTCCGCGCGGCCTGGAGATAACAGAGCCTTTCAGATCCGGACTGAGCGATCGCTGCCCGCCGGGTGCGTCCATTCAGAGTTTCAGCCCGCAGCCCTCGAACGCCTCGCGGATGGTGGCTTTTTCCGTCTTGGTCAGGTTCAGCATCGGATGGCGCACCGGGCCGCCGACCTGACCCAGCAGCTCCTGCCAGTATTTGCCGAAGGCCTGCGGCTTATCCGCCGGACGGCTGCGGGCGATTGCCTCGCGCACGGGGTTCAGGCTGTCGCGCAGCTTGCGGGCCTCGGCGAATTTGCCTTGGAAAGCGAGCTGGGTGTAATCGTGCATCCGCCGGTCATTGCGGGTTTGCAGCTGATACGGCGGCGAGGAACAGAGGTAGAGCTTCCAGTCCAGCTCTTCGATATTGTCCAGCCATTCGTCCTCTGAGGCGGTGGAGACGTGGATCTTGTCCCCCACCATATGCGACAGGCGCACATACATTTCGCGTGGGACTGAGTATTTGATGGCGACGATATTGGGCAGCTCGGCGATGCGGGCGCATTCTTCGGGCTGCATCAAGTAGCCGCTGTCAGGGTGGCTCCACATGGCAATGCCGATGTTCAGCTGATCGCAGAGCGCCTTGTAATACTGGTAGAGAACTTCGCCCTTGTCCTGCACAAAGCTTAGCACCGGGGCATGCACCACGACGTAATCCGCGCCGCAGTTTTCGGCATGTTTGGCCAGCTCTAGCACGGTGTTGAAGTTCTGGTCGGACACCGACATGATGGTGCCCGCTTTGCCGCCGCATTCGTCGACGGCGATTTCAAAGTTGCGCTTACGCTCCTCCAGACTCATCGAGAAGAACTCGCCCTGTTTGCCAGCGATGAACAGCCCCTGAATGTCCAGATCGTCGATCCAATGGCGGATGTTGGAACGTAGCCCGGCCTCGTTCAGAGTCAGATCCGCGTTAAACGGGTTAAGGGCTGCAGCCCAAATCCCCTGCATATGCTCGCGGGCGTAATCCTTGGCTTCGTGTCTTGAGTAGTTCATGCGCCGATCCTTGTTCGCTGAATGGCCGGGAGCGCGCCGCGCGGGGGGCGCCATAATGGTCAGCGCCCAGCATTCCGGTCAGCCGGGCAGAAAACAAATCCAAAGAAGTGATCCTGATATAACCAAAATTGCCATCAGGCTGTCCTGAAAAGCGGATATTAGAGGGGCAAACGAACGGGGATTGTTTAATGAAAATCGCTCTCATCGGGTTTGGTGCCATGGCGCGATATGTCGTGGATCAATTGGCGAACGGCCGGATCGAAATCGCTGCTATCATCGTGCCGGAGTATCAGATCGCGCCGCTATGCGACGAGCTTGGCAAGCGGTTCAACTTCGTTACTGGAGCCGTCGAGGCAGGGAACGGCGTTGACCTGTTTGTTGATTGCGCGGGTCATGGTGCGTTGCTGCAGCACGGAGTCCAAATCCTTCGTGCGGGACATGACCTGTTGACGGTGTCAATTGGGGCGCTCGCTGATGCCGCGCTGTTGGAAGAACTGGACCGCGCCGCTGCGGTCGGCGGCGGTAGCATTCGTTTGGTTTCCGGCGCGATTGGCGCCTTGGATGCGTTGCGCGCTGGCCGGATCGGAACGCTGCAGGCGGTGCGCTATATTGGCCGCAAACCGCCGCAGGGCTGGGTCGGCTCTCAGGCGGAGCAGGTCCTGGACCTTGGCGCGCTGGCCGGTGCGGCGCAGGTACATTTCCGCGGCACCGCCCGCGAGGCCGCGCTGCAGTACCCGAAAAACGCCAATGTCGCCGCCGCGGTGGCACTGGCGGGCATCGGCTTTGACAATACGCAGGTGGAGTTGCTGGCGGATCCTAGTGTCAGCCGTAATATTCACGAGATCGAGGCTGAGGGCGATTTTGGCTCATTCCGCTTCTCCATCGAGGGCAATCCGCTTCCGTCAAACCCGCGCACCTCTTCGCTTGCGGCGATGAGCGTGATAGCTAGCATCAATCAATATGCCGAGCGCATTAAATTCTGACACGCCAGGAATATAACACATGGTCAGCCGCCACACCCGGATCGTTGAAAAGGTGCAAACCCGGCTGAAGTTCCGGCAGCTCCGTCTGTTGGTAGCGGTAGGGCAGCACCAGAACATTCAGGGTGCGGCGCGCGAACTGAATGTCTCGCAGCCGGCGGCCACCAAGATGATCAAGGATCTAGAGCTGGATTTTGAGGTCCAGCTGTTTGACCGCACCAACCGTGGGGTCATCCCCACGGCCTATGGTGAGGCGCTGATCAGGCAGGGGCAACTGATCCTGGCGCAGGTGTCAAACGCCGCGCAGGAGCTGGATGACCTCAACGATGGCAGTAGCGGCCGGGTGGTGATCGGCTCGCTTCTTGCAGCCTCGTCAGGGCTTTTGCCGCAGGCGATCGATCAGCTGATGCAAGAGCGGCCGCATGTGGCGGTGAAGGTGGTCGAGGGTACCAATGACGCGCTTATGCCCGCACTGCGCCGCGGCGCGATTGACATGGTGGTCGGGCGGCTGCCAACCCACCGTCACCGCGATGAGATTGCTCAGAGCAAACTGTTTGATGAAACCATCGTGGCGGTGACCGGCCCGGACCATCCGCTTGTGGGGCAGACAGGGCTGAGTTTCGAGGATCTGAAGCCCTTCGGCTGGATCCTGCCACCGCCGGAAACCAGCCTGCGGCGGCAGGTCGACATGTTTTTCGGCGGCCAGGGCATGTATGCACCGGCGTCGCATGTGGACTCGGTGTCCTTTCTGACGAACCGCAGCCTGCTGCAGCGGCGCTCCCTGATCTGCCTTATGCCGCGCCATGTGCCGGAGCAAGATATCGCCTGGGGCAGCCTGTCCAGGCTGGACTGGCAGGTGCCCTTTGGTGCCGGGCCAGTTGGGATTTCGCTGAACGCCAAGGCGCGGCTGTCACCGGCTGCTAAGGCGCTGATCGGTTATCTGGAGCAGGCCACAGCCGAACAGTCATAGCAGCGCGGTGGACAGCAGAGGCCAGTAGCTAAGCGCCACCAGAACCAAGGCTACCGCCAACAGGAATGGCCACAGCGCGGATAGGATTTCAGCCACCCGGATGCCGGTCATTGATGAGGTGATGAACAGTCCAACGCCGACCGGTGGCGTTAGCAGCCCCAGCACCAGATTCAGGCACAGCACCACGCCGAACTGGAACGGGTCTATGTCATAGGAGCCGGTGGCAATCGGCAGCAGGATCGGGGTGACCAGGATCACTGCCGCGATGCCGTCGATCAACATGCCCACAAACAGCAGCATCGCGTTAACAATCAACAGAAAGAGAAATGGATCGCTGGTGATGGCGGTGATGGATGCAGCCAGCTTCTGTGGCAGCGCCTCGTAAACAACCACCCAGCCGAACACATTGGCCGCTGCGATCATGAACACCACCATGCCGGAGTTGACGGCGGTGCGGCGGAATAAGCTGAAGAGCCGTGGCAGTGTCAGCCGTTGGCCAGAGAACCAGGCCATGGCAAACGCCACAAGCGAGGCGACGGCGGCGGATTCGGTAGGCGTCGCCACGCCGAACAGGATGCCGCCGATAATGGTCACGGGTATCAGGCTGGCGGGCAGGCAGCCCAGTAACGCCTGTGCCGCGTCTGACCGTGACATCCATTGCCCCTGCGGGAAGCCTTGTGCGATTCCGATGAGAGTGACGACAACGACAAAGGTTCCAAACAGCAGCAGTCCCGGGAGGATGCCCGCGATGAACATGTCGCCGATCGGCAGCTGCGCCAGGACGCCGTAGATCACAAACATCATCGATGGCGGAACCACTGGCGCCAGAAGGCCACCCGCAGCCGTCGTCGCGGCGGCAAAGCCGGGGCGGTAGCCTTCTTGCTTCATCGCGGGCACCATGGCGCGGCTCATCACTGCGATTTGACTGGCGGCAGAGCCGATGATCGCTGCCATGAACATGTTGGCCAGAAGATTGATATAGGCAAGGCCGCCGCGAAAACCGCCGACAAAAACCCGTGCGGCCTGAACCAGCCGTCGGGTCATGCCGCCCTCGTTCATCAGTTCCCCGGTCATCATAAACAGCGGGATCGCCAGCAGACCGTAGTTTTCAAGACCAGAAAACAGCTGCTGGGCGAAACTGTCGAATAGCACCGCGTTTCCGCTAGCTTGCACATAGGTGATCGCAGTCAGGATAAGCACAAAGGCCACCGGCACCGCGCAGAACATGCAAAGAATGAAAACGGCGACTGTCGTCATGATTGTTCCTTGCGGTCGACCGAGGTGGTGAGGTTATTGAGGCCGTGCAAGATCAGGCCGAAAGCAAAGATCCACATGATGGACCAGACCCAGACCTTGCGTACTCCCAGCGTGCTGGTGGCCTCGGAATAGATGAAATTGAAGGTGGCACCCTGGAAGGTTTCAACGTCAAAGCCAGCGCGCGCGAACTCCAACGGCAGGAACCAGCGCCAACAGAACCAGGCGGTCAGTAGCGCTAGCGCAAAGACCACCGCATCGACGAGGCACGATAGCATCCGCGCGATAGCTTGCGGCAGCGCGTCGGTGACAATGGTGACGGCGACCGCGTCCTTGTGGTGGACCGCAGCTGAGGCTGCCAATAGCGTCATCCAGATCATGGCATAGATCGCCAGTTCATCCACCCAGAATAGCGCAAAGCCGAGGTTGCGGGTCAGCACGTTCAGCAAGATCAGTGCGGTGACCGCGGCGGCAAGAGTGGCGGCGCAGGCCAATTCCGCCCGTGCCCATTGCCGGGAGAAAGTCTGAAGCATTTGGAAAAGCCATGAGTTGGGTCTTGAATATCAGGGCAGGGGCGGGGCTTGGCGCGGCCGCCCTTGCCATACTGGCGGGGTTGTGCGCGGTTAGCGGGTCGCCTCAGCTGCGGCACGGATGGCGGGCAACGACGGCGCCTCTGCAGCCCATTTTTTATCCCATTCAGCGATGACACCGGCGAAGAATTCCGGCCCAACTTTGGTCATCGTCAGGTCCAGTGCCTTCAGATTGTCCAACCACTCTGGTTCCTTGGCAGCGTAGGTGTCGATGGTGCTGTCTAAGTGCTTTGCCATCAGCTCCGCGATCAATTCGCGGTCTTCCTCGTCCAGATCTTTCCATACGCGCGCCGAGACCAGGCCAACCACCGGGAACATCATATGATCGCTTTGCACGATGGTCTTGGCGTGCTCGTGGTACTTTAGCACCCATATCAGCTCTGCATCCATGTCAATGGCGTCGACTTGGCCGTTGGCCAGCGCATCATAGACACTGGGCAGCGGCATCGGGGTCGGCGCCGCGTTCAGTCCCTCATAAAAGTCGAAGATCGGTGCAAATGGTGTGATCCGCAGCTTCAGGCCGCTGAGGTCTTCGGCGCTGTTCACTTCCTCGCGCGATACGATTTGGCGCAGGCCGGCCATGCCAAGACCCAGTCCGACGACACCAGCCTTGGCCGGAAGCGGCTCCAGCATCTGCCGCGCGATATCAGAACGCAATATGCGCCCGGCGTGGTCGATGTCGGCGGCAAGATAGGGTGCGTAGAAGGCACCCAGATCCGGCACCCGGTTGGAGACTTCGGCCACGGTCAGAAACGCCATGTCCAGCGCGCCGGTCTGCAGTTGCTGCAGCATTTGCGCCTCGTTGCCCAGTTGGCGTGCCGGGAAGACCTGTACGCTGTGCGCTCCATCTGAAGCTTTGTTGAGTTCGTCGGCAAAGGCCTCTGCCGCTTTGGTCCAAATGTGCGGCGGCGGCGTCAGGAGGCCCAGCCGGAACTCTGCCGCCTGTGCGCCCAGAGCGAAGCAGCAGGCCGCCGCTGTCGCTACTGCGGTTTTGAGTGACTTCAGATATGCCATGTGTGATCTCCCCTTTGCGAGCTTAGGCCCAGCATGGGGAAGGGTCTGATAGTTCAGCAACTTGTAACACGGCAATCTGATATAAATATATGCTATACCTGACGGGGTGCCGAGCGGGTGCCCGACACCTCGTCAGGGGTTGTTCTCCGCGGTTAGACGGGCAGGGCGCGGCGGTTCTGTTTACGCATGTAAAGCGCAATGAAGGCCAGATTCACCACCAACAGCGCCAACGCCACGGGGTAGTTCACCAGCTCCTGTATAGATCCGCCGGTGAGGCTGTAGGCCTGCGACAAGGTGGTCTCAAACCGGCTGCCCAGAAAGAAGGCAATGATGAACACGATCACCGAGAAACCTAACGCCGAAAGCACCAGCCCCAGCAGCGTGCAGGCCAGCATAGTGTAGAGGCCGAACATGCCGCCCGCGCCCAGGTAGACGCCGGTAATGCACAGCAGCAGCGCCAGAGTGAAGATCACCAGCTCCGGCGCTCTGACCACCGCGGACCATAGCCGCAAGCCTGCCTGGCCAACCCAGAAGTTCATGAAATTGGCAGCGATCATCGCCCCGAACAATCCGTAGATCAGCTCTGCCTGTTGGTCGAACAACAGCGGCCCCGGCTGGATGCCATGGATCTTGAAGGCACCGATCAGCAGGGCTGCACCGACGCTACCGGGGATGCCCAGTGTCAACAGCGGGATCAGGTTGGCCCCGACCACCGCGGAGTTTGCCGATTCCGCCGCCGCGATGCCTTGGATATTGCCTTTGCCGAAACTGTCCGGATCCTTGGCGCTCTCGCGGGTGGCGGCATACGCAATGAAGGCCGCTGCGGTGGACCCGATGCCGGGTAGTGCTCCCAGAACCGTGCCAATCGAGGCGCCGCGCAGCATCGCAAAGCGGCAAGACCAGTACTCGCGCCAGCTGATGCTGCGGTCGGCGGCGGGCTGGTCGGCTGGGATCTCAACTGCGGGGCGCGACAGACCGCTGCCTTGGGCTAAGCGGCGCAGCACCTCGGGCAGCACGAGAATGCCCAAGGCAATCGCTTCCAGTGGAATGCCGTCATAGAGCTCAGTCTGGCCGAAGATCAGTCGTGGTGTGGCGTATTCCGGGTCCAACCCGACGGTGGCAAGCAGCAGACCCAGGAACAGTGCGACACCGCCGCGGGCGATGGTGCCTCCAACCAGGCAGACGATCACCGTAAAGGCAAGCAACAGCAGGAATAGGATCTCCACCGGTCCCAGTTTCAGCGCCACGATGGCCAGCGGCGCAGAGACGGTGATCAGGATAATATCGCTGGCGGTGTCGCCGGTGACCGAGGAATAAAGCGCCATCCGCATTGCCTTCAGCGGCTTGCCTTGTCGCGCCAGCGGAAAGCCGTCGAGCGCGGTGGCAGCGGCATCGGGCGTGCCCGGGGTATTGATCAGCACCGCAGGCACCGCGCCGCCTACCAACCCGCCTTTGCCGATGCCGACTAGGAAGGAAATTCCCACTAGGGGGTCCATGACAAAGGTAAACGGAATTGCAATGGCAATTGCCATCACCGGACCAATGCCGGGAACCGCCCCGACAAATTGGCCGAGGACCACCCCGGCCAGCACATACAGCAGAACCACCGGGGTGAATGTCCCCGCCAGCCCCGCCAGAATTACATCAAACGGCACCATCGCTCCCCCTCCTCAGGGCAAAAGACGTCCCAGCAGGACTTCAAAAACGGTCCAGATCAGCAACGGTCCTGCAAGACCGCCTATGGCCAACCACAGCGGTCGGCGCTCCCCCACCAGCCAAAGCAACCCCAGCGCCAGCGCTGGGGCGGCCAAGAGAAACCCGAAGTGTTTCATCGCCAAGACTCCGGCCAGTGCGATAAAGTAAACCCCGGTAGTTTTCGCTGCCTGCCGCAGATCAAGCGTGTGTGCTTCCTCGCGCTGACAGGCCAACGCGCCACCGAACAGGCCGATCACTGCGGCATAGACGCTGGGCAGAACCTCGGGCGGGATAGAGCCGTCGGGGTAGACGGTTTCCGTCTGTGCCGGGATCACTCCCCAGATCATCGTCGCAGCGAAAATGACAAAAAAAACACCGGATATGCGTTGCAAGGTCATGGCTTTCTCCTGTCGCAAAGCCCCGCGGCGCAAGTTGCAGCCACGGGGCTAGGGATGGGGCGTTACTGGGCAAACAGCGCGCCGATGGGCCCCAGCGAATCCTGCATCATCTGCCGTGTACCTTCGGGGCCGAGGTTGGCCGCAGGAGCGCTGACCGCGTTCTGCACCACGGTCTGCACCGCCTCATCGGCCACGGCTTTGTCCATGGCATCAGCAAGCGCGGTCTTTACGCCTGTGGGTAGACTGCCGGGGGCTGCAATGTAGAAATAGGGAGCGATGAAGAAATCATGGCCGGATTCGATCAACGTCGGCACATCGGGCGCAGAGCTGAGCCGCTTGTCCGACAGGCTGGCGATGGTCTTTATCTGGCCCTCTTCGATGAACGGCAGGTGGGCGCCGGTGCCGAAGGCGGCATCAACCTGGCCCCCCAGTAGCAGCTTATTCATCTCGGCGCCGCTTTCGGCTTTGACCATGCGGAAACTAACGCCTTCCTGCTGGCCGATCTTTTGCAGGATTGCCTTTGCGTCTGGCGCGTCCCAGGCGATCTTGGCAGAGCCTTCCGTGCGGGCAAATTCCACCAGTTCCCCAATCGACGAGAACGTTGCATCGCCGCCCGCGATCAGTGCGGTTTCTGCCACGGTGACGGTGCCGATGTAGTCAAAGCTGTCCAGTGTAAAGGGCAGCGAGTCGGGACGCTGACTAAGCGCCATCAGCGGCGGGATGTTCACCGCCATGCCCAGCACCAGCCCGTCGGGTGCTTCGTTGACAAGAGCGCTGAGCATGGCGACACCGCCGCCGCCAGGACGGTTTTCCACAACCACATCCCAGCCTGTCTGGCGTTCGATGGTGGCCGCGAGTACTCGGCCCATGGTATCGGTTTCGCCTCCGGCCCCAAAGCCAATGCGCAACACAATGGGTTCTTCCGGCGTCCAGGCAGCTGCCGCTTGCGGCAGACTGAGGGCCGTTGCAGCTGCAAATGCAACTGTCTTGAGCAGGTTATTGAGTTTCATGTGGTCCTCCCGTTGGTTTTTGAAATCTTTGGCTCTGCGTACTGGTGGTGGCCACGGGGCATCATTCTGCACCCGATGGGATGAAGAGTTTCAGGCGCAGAGCAGGAGACGTCACGGGACGTGCCGCCAGGGCGGTCCCGTGACGTCAGTGGTTTAGGGGCAGATGCCGCACACGGAGCGCGGCGGCCGGTCAGGTCACGGTGTTGACGACGTTAAAGCGGTCTTCTTTCCACTCTTCGGTTTTCATCACCTCATAAAGGTGGTTGGCGGCGTCCCAGACATCGGCAAAGCGCAGGTACAGCGGCGTGAAGCCGAAGCGCATCACGTTGGGCTGGCGAAAGTCGCCGATCACGCCACGGGCAATCAGCGCCTGCACAATGGCATAGCCGCCCTCGGCGTGGGTTAGTGAGACCTGACCGTTGCGTAGCGTGCCGTCTTTCGGGCTGTAAAAGCCGATACCAAAGTCATCAGCGAAGCTCTCAACCAGCTGGACGAACAGATCCGACAATGCCCGGCCTTTGGAATAGAGATCGGTGATTTCGACATCATCAAAGACCGCTAGTCCCGATTGCAGCGCGCGCATAGACAGGGTGTGCTGGGTGCCGCACAACAGCGCACGGGCGCCTTCACCCTGGCGGTAGCTCTGCTCGAATTTGAAGGGTGCGGCATGGCCATGCCAGCCGGAGAGCGGCTGGGTGAACTTGCCGTGGTGGCGCTTGGCTGCATAGGCATAGGCGGGTGAACCTGGCCCGCCGTTGAGGTATTTGTAGGTACAGCCGACCGCGAAATCGACATTCAGATCGTGCAGATCGACCGGGATCACTCCGGCAGAATGGCACATGTCCACCATCACCAATGCGCCGCGTTCATGCGCCAGCTTGGTCAACGCCTTTACGTCGCGGATCACGCCAGAGCGGTAATCCACGTGGTTCAGCATCACCACCGCTGTGTCGGCGTCGATCATATCCTCGATCCGGTCGCCGTCGCGGCCTTCTAATGCCAATGTGGCGCCGTCCAAAGTGGATCGGACGCCCTCGGCCATGTAGAGATTTGTCGGAAAGGAGGTGCCTTCTGCCACGATTTTGCGACGGCCAGGCTTCATCGAAAGCGCTGCGTGCAGAGTCTTATAGATGTTGAGGGAAGTGGTGTCACAGACCACAATCTCGCCCTCGCCGGCGCCCAGCAGCTGGGCAAGGCGGTCCCCCAGCGTGTCGGTCAGCATAAACCAGCCGGCGGTGTTGTGGCTGCGGATCAGCCCCTTAGCCCATTCTTCGCGCATGGTTCGGTCGATACTGTCGAACACAGCTTTCGGAGCCGGACCCAGAGAATTGCCATCCAGGTAGATGGTGCCTTCTTCAATGAAGAACTCGTCGCGCTTGTGCGCCAGCGGATCTTGGCTGTCCAGAGCCTCGGCGGCGCTGCGGGTGGGGGTGAGGGCCATTGGCTTTCCTTCTCGGGCTGGGTGTGCGACTGATAAAATCAAAGTGAACACCTAAAATCGTATATGATTTAATTTATCGTATACGATTATTTCTCTGGAGGTCAATCTATGGATTTGCCCACGTCGTCAAAATCGGAAATGGCCTATCAATTCCTGCTCAAACAATTGATTGAGGCGAAAATTCCGCCCAAGGCGCCACTGCGGATCCCGGCGTTGGGAAAGGACAGCGGCTTGGGTGTGACACCGATGCGCGAGGCATTGCGGCGACTGGAGAGTGAGCGATTCGTGGTGATGGAGAACAATCGCGGCTTCCGCGCCGCGGCTGTGACCCAAGCAGAGCTGATGGACCTCGAAGGCTGTCGGCTCGTGATCGAAACCGCCCTGCTGCGCGAGGCGATTGCGCATGGTGATGATGTCTGGGAGGCAGAGATCCTATCCAGCCACCATCTGCTGGCCAAAGCGGTCGAGCCGGCGGAGACCAGCAATCTTGATGACTTACGGTTGTGGTCGGACCGGCACCGCGGTTTCCATAGGGCGTTGTTGGTGGCGTCGCGCTCGCAATGGCTGAATTTGTTCTACGATCAGATTTCCAACCATCTGGATCGGCATTTCTTCAGCATGTTCACAGGCGACAACCGCGGTAAGTTCCTTGGTAGCACCGAATTGATCGCTCACAGTCGCGCCGCCCTTGGCATTGCGCACCACACCAAGCTGATGGAGGCGGTATTGGCGCGCGACGAGGATCGGGCCGTGCGCCTGCTGGAAGAGCACGCGGGCTTCACCCGTCGCTTCTTTGACCGAGTGGAAGATCAGAGCGAGAGCAGCCCATAGGTAGGTGAGCAGATTGGCTATCAGGAAACAGCATATCTGCTTTCCCGGATATCAGTTGAACGCTTGTGCCAGGCCTGCGCCTAATCGGGTCGTTCAACTCCAGGAGGCGCAGGCACATGTATCTCGATCTCAACCTCTTTATCGATGGCCAGTGGCGGAAGGCGGAGCGCAGTATCGCGGTCGTGAACCCGGCCAGCGAAGAAGAATTGGGGCAACTGCCCTGCGCCGGTCGCGTGGATCTGGAGGATGCGCTGGCGGCGGCGGAGCGAGGGCTGGCGGTCTGGAGTCGCACCGCGCCGCGTGAACGTGCCGATATCATCCTGCGCGCCGCCGCGCTGATGCGCGAGCGGCAGGAAGAGATTGCGCAGACCATCACATCCGAGCACGGTAAGCCGCTTGCGCAGGCCCGGCTGGAGGTTATCCGTGGCGCTGAGTTTTTTGAATGGGATGCAGGTGAGGCGATGCGAGCCTATGGGCGTGTCATTCCGGCGGCGGCGGGCTCAAAACTGTCAGTCCATCATCATCCTATCGGAGTGGTTGCTGCGTTCTCACCGTGGAACTTCCCGATGAGCCAACCTGCTCGCAAGGTTGCGGGGGCGCTGGCATCGGGCTGTTCGATTATTCTGAAGGCGGCCGAGGAAACGCCCGGCGGCGCGGTGCATATCGTGCGTGCGTTTAAGGATGCGGGCCTTCCGGCCGGTGTGCTGAACCTAGTGTTCGGAGTGCCTTCAGAGATCTCTGAATATCTGATCCCACAGCCGGCGGTAAAGCTCGTGGCTCTGACCGGGTCCACTGCCGTAGGGCGCCAGCTGACAAGTCTTGCTGCCAGGCACGACACCCGCGCGCTGATGGAGCTGGGCGGCCATGCGCCCGTCATTGTCTGCGAAGATGCGGATGTGGAAAAGGCTGCGGTCAGTGGCGCCATCCGCAAGATGCGCAATACCGGTCAGGTCTGCACCTCGCCGACCCGTTTTTTTGTTCATCAGAGCATTTTTGAGGAGTTCAAGGCCCGCTTCACCGAGCGCGCCGCCTCAACCGTCGTTGGCAACGGCGTGGAGCCAGGCGTCGAGATGGGGCCAACCGCTAACGAGCGCCGCCTCCCGGTGCTGACGGCGCTGGTCGAGGATGCGGTCGCCAAGGGCGCCGAGCTGCTGACCGGCGGTGCACGGCTGGGCGACCTGGGCTATTTCTTTCAGCCTACTGTGCTGGCCAATGTTCCGCCTGAGGCACGGATCATGCAGGAGGAGCCCTTTGGGCCGATTGCGGTGCTGAATCCGGTGGCGGATCTGGATGCAGCCATCGCCGCCGCAAATGCGGTGCCCTACGGGCTGGCGGGCTACGGCATGACAAACCGCGCCGACTACATCGACCGGATGATCGACGAAGTCGAGGTCGGCAACCTTTCGATCAACACGCTGGAGGCCTCTCTACCGGAAACCCCCTTTGGCGGGGTCAAGGCCAGCGGCCATGGCCGCGAAGGCGGCGCCGAGGGCTTGGACAGCTATCTGACTGTCAAGAACGTTTGGCATGCCCGCAGCATCGCCTGAACCGCCGAGCGCAAGGCAACAGTTACAGTCCAAAGGAGATCAAATATGTCCAATCATCCCACTCTGAAGCCTTTCAATTTTCAAAAGTGGCTGGCCGAGAACGCGGACAAGCTGAAACCGCCGGTTGGCAATCAGCTGCTGCACAAGGACGGCGACGGCATGATTGTTATGGTGGTCGGCGGCCCCAACACCCGCTGCGATTTTCATGATGATCCAGTGGAGGAATGGTTCTTTCAGCAGAAGGGCGACATGATGATCAAAATCGCGGATGGCGGTAAGATCTATGATGTGCCGGTGCGAGAGGGTGAGGTGTTCATGTTGCCGCCGCATGTGCGCCATGCGCCGCAACGCCCACAGGAGGGATCAATCGGCATCGTCGTCGAAGCGCCGCGCCAGCCCGGTATGAAAGAGGGCTTTGAGTGGTTTTGCTTCAACTGCGAGGCGCTGGTTCACCGTGAAGAGGTCACGCTGGATGGTACAGACGGCATCGTCTCGGCATTGCCCAAGATTTACGAGGCATTCCACTCCAATATCGAGGCGCGCACTTGCAAGACTTGTGGTGAGGTCCATCCAGGCAAGGGCAAGCCGCCGCAGGGATGGGTGCAACTTTGAATTGACCCCCCAGTACGGGGCCGTCGGCAATTCTGACTGCGCGGTGATCACCACGGCGCGCGCAGTTGGTAGCTTTGTTTTCAATATGCTGAGGCGACGGGGAGGAAGCTGGAAATATCCATGCAAGCTATCTCCTCGATCATCTTGCAAAGGCTCCGTCAAAGCCTTTGCTCAAAATTGACTACGGTGGCGATAGCCTCGCCATTACTGCCGAGATCGGCTTGGGCGCTCTCTCAAAAAATTACTGGAAATCGTCACAAGCCTGAAGGCGCGAGAACTCGGGAGTGATCCGCCTCGAAGAACGGCTCGATGCCGCGTGCACCGGCGGTGAGGAGCAGCGCAGGCTATCATCTGCGCCGCTGGTTAACTGTGGTCAGTCGTTGTTGACCAGGTCCTTCAGTTCATCCGCAATCTGCGTATCGGCATCGGCTTTGTCTACTTGGTCAGCCAGATCCCCCTTTAGCGCGCCTTCTGTGTCTGCATGGGTGGGATCACCGTTTTCACCCGCACGGTTTTTCAAAGGGATATGCTGTTCAGATCCATTCAGATCATACAGCTGCTCTTTCGGTTCGAACTTTGTCACGGAACTTGCTCCTGTTCAGCTCAGATCAGCCGACGACCGCCGGCTTAGCTGCGTTTGATTGATATACAAGTAGAACAGTCGACGCGGAAGAAGGTTCCTGCCACCCGCCAATCCAAGCTGTTTTTTTAGCATCTTATCCGACTGCTCGCGGTCAAATCGCTGATGTCAGGAAACAGTTCTCACTTGCAGGTAGGGGCGCTGTCTGCCAAGGTGGCAATCTTCAACTATGTATGGCTTCTGAAACCCGCCCCGACGACACTCTGCCAGAGGCGAGAAAGTGGCAAAAAATCAGAGCATTTGTGAACTCAAGATGCAGCTGCCCTTCGCTGCACGCTGTCTGAACCGGTAAGATGCGGACGAAGCTGACGTTGAGCTGTCTAAATTCAATGTCGGCTTGTAGTGGTCGAGCGAAAAATCACTGAAGGTTCTCAACAACTTTCCAGAATTCGGCCCACGCTGTTCTTTGTTCAGAGGGAACCCCATCTTCATTATCATTGACTAACTGCTCAGGAGTTGCCCAAGCAACACTTAGAGGTCGCGCAGCGCGGCATAATTGCTCCGCTTGTTCTTTAGAGATTTCGCTGCCCGAGATCAGCGTTAAGCCCTCGTCATCCTCTGAAATTTGCTGCAACGCATCGAGGTGAGTTCGCAGGTCAGCGCTCTTCGCATCTTCTGGAAACGCAGCAATAAGTGTCTCAAAAGTAGCCAAGTCTTGTTCGCGCGCTCCTTGGCAGGCCCATTTAATAGCGATAGGATGCAAGATAAAATCAAAGCCAAAAAATACGTTGATTTCCGGATTTGATTGAGCGGAAGCAACCGAAGCCATCATGCTGACTGAGAAAGCTATTCGTTTGGTTGCTCTAATCATCACAAATACTTTTAGGAGTGAACATTGGCGTCACCATGTTGCCACTGAAGCCCTTTGGCAATCCCCAGACGCGCAAGTCGAGGTCGTCTAAGCCGACGTTCGCGACGAGCGCAGCATCGGTCAGAACGGGCTCACAACCGACCGATGCCCATGCGGCAATGCCATTGCGGCGGGATGAACGAGACCGGCCATTCGCCAATCTCGCCAAAACCATGATTTTGCAGGGGATCTGACGATACGCTGCCGTTGGATGTCAATGAGCCGATGTTCAGGGCGTAGGCGGCGAAATCTGATAACGAGCCCACTTCAACGAATGCTGCGGGTTGAATAATTGGCGGCTTTGGTCGCATGGGCCAAAACGCGTCCCACGAAGGTATGTTTCCTCATGGAGTGCTGGTGGCGTTAGCCGAACATCAGTAGTGTTCGGTCTGATCATGGTGCTAAAAGATTTGAGAACCACTTTGAACGGACGTGTCTCCGACAAGCACATCTTTAGCAAAGGGGTTTCCTGATGAGCCGCGCCGAACGTTTAGCTCTGTATGTCGCGCTGACTGCGATCACTGCTCTCGCCATTGACGGTGTCCTTCCCGCAATGCCGATGATCGAGGCTGCCTTCCCGCCATCACCGCCATTCTCGGGCGCTCAGATCGTTACCGCCTTTGTGCTTGGTATGGCTATCGGTGAACTGGTGATTGGACCATTCAGCGATGCGGCGGGGAGGCGCCCTGCGGTGATTGTTGGTCTTGCTATCTTTGTCTTTGGCACCGTCGTCGCCGCCACCGCGGACAGTTTCTCGGCGGTGATTATTGGCCGTTTTTTTCAAGGTGTGGGTGTTGCCGGACCGAAAATCGGTACGCGCGCAATGATCCGTGACCGCTACGCTGGCTCTGACATGGCTAAGGTCATGTCCGTCATCTTCACCTTGCTCATCCTCGTCCCAATGATTGCGCCCGCCATAGGTGCCGCTGTCGCGGCGTTCGTCGGCTGGCGTGGTATATTTTGGGCATATCTGACATTGACTGCCGGTCTTGGCACCTGGCTGTGGATCCGCCATCCTGAGACACTGACCCTCGAAAGAAGAGTGCCTTTGCAACCTCGGCGGTTAGCGCGAAACATCAAGATAGTTGCAAGTCGCCTCGACGTCATGCCTGTGGTGATCGCCACTGGTTTCGTTTTTGGAGCGCAGCTAACCTATTTTGCAGTGGCTGCGGATATCTTCATCGTTTTGTACAGACTTCCAGAGATGATGCCCGCGCTATTTGCTGTCCTTGCCACAGGCACGGGCGCAGCGCTCCTCTTGAACGTTCGCCTCGTTGGGCGCACTGGCATGGAGGTCCCGATACTCTCCGGCCTACTTCTGCTAGGCGCATCGGGAGTGGGCCTCCTTACGGTTGCGGCGCTCACGGATGGTCACCCCCAGCTGGCGGCTTTGCTCGGTATAGCGTGGTTTGGGTTCTTCGCTCTCGGTCTCTTGTTCGGCAACCTCAACGCATTCGCCATGCGTCCACTTGGGGATTTAGCAGGGCTCGGATCTTCGATAATTGCGTCAGTCTCTAGCATCGTGGCATTTGCTTTCGCCTCAGCGATAGAGTTGGTAGCAGAGGGGCCGGTTTGGGCCGTCGCCTGGGCATTCATACTCGCCGCGCTGCTATCCGCCGTCTTCATGCTGGTGGCTCTCCCAGATGGATCTCGCAAGCGGCTCCTCCGCATCATCAGCAGTCGCAGGTGATCTTCAGTTCGATATGAAACCGCGCCTTTTTTGCGAGTATTTGTTGAAGCGGACTTTGGCGCAACCGCAGCGAAAGTTCATTTTGTCCCGCCTCTGCCGACCTTGACCTAGATCGCGGTGATGCGAGAATTGCGGGAGGGTCGCGGCAAGGGCAAGGTGGGCGCGGTAGGCTTCGCGGGCAGACTGGGCCTTTTGCAGCCGGTCTGCTTCGTCCAGTTGGAATTTCACGCCGATCAGGCGGCTACTGCAACCAGAGCGGTCACGGTTGCCGCACCCGCTTCAACCGAAGGTGCATGGCGTGACAGCCACCTCATACTGCGGGCATTTGTTGTGTGGCACAGTGGATACCGCCACCCATCTCGCCCAACGGGTCTACGTTCAAGGTGATGATGTCATGGCTTGGGTAATGTTTGGCCAAGGCGTCTTTGGCGATTTGATCAGTCTCGGGGTCCCCGAATTGGGCCGCGACCACACCACCGTTGCAAACGTAGTAGTTGGCGTAGGAGGCAACAAAATCGATGCTCTCGATGCGACGGCGGACAGGCTCGGGGATGACGTCAACTTCAAGTCCTTCCGCGACAAGGAGATCATGTGTATCAGCCGCTGCCGCGTGAAACGGATCGGACATATCGAGTTCGTCGGGAAGATTGATCAGCACACGACCCGGCCCCGTAAATCGCGCAAGACTGTCGATGTGATAGTCCGTGATATCTTCGCCCCATACGCCCTCAGACCAAATCATCCGCTCAGCACCATAGGCCCGCAAAAGGCGGGCTTCGACCTCATCGCGCGAAAGCCCCGGATTGCGATTGTCGTTCACCCAAGAGCTTTCGTGGGCAAGCAACAAGCCGCGACCATCTTGCTCGACGCCGCCTGCTTCACCGCGTAAGCTTGTGGAAAGAAAATCTAATCCAAGGCGATTTGCGACTTGTTCAGCGATCTGACTATCGCGCACATTGACCTGTTTTTCACCCCAGCCGTTAAACTGGATATGTCTCACGGCGATGCCACCTTTACCATCTACCACAAAGATTGGCCCAGCATCGCGACACCACAGATCTTCGGTTGGAACATCCCAAAGTTCAACGCGTTCCGATAGCTTCCGGCGTGCGCCCGCGTGATCGGCGTTTGCCGCCAGCATTGTGACCGGCTCAAATTCCGAGATGACATTGGCGATATTCGCAATCGTTTGTTGCGCCATGTCCAGAAAGAGCCCATCGGGATGGACACGCCGATTAACGGGCCACTGCATAAAGGTGCGCTGGTGCTGTGCTTCTTCGGGCGGGACATAGAAACCATCACCGGACTGCGCAAAAGAGGGCCCTGCTAAAGTCATCGCGCCCAGGGCTCCCATCCCGCCAATTACATCACGTCTAAACATTGTCCTACGCCTTATTGTCTGGGTCTCAGTTTGCTGCGGTTTTGTCGAATAGGCCTTCAAGATGCGCAATGAACTCTGTGCAGAACGTAATCGAGACATCTTCTGGATCATAAAACGCATTCGCGTCACCGCAGGATTCAACTTTGACTATATCAACACAGAGGTGATCGGTTCCAGCATTACGCAAGTGATGGCACGGTGATTGGCACTGAAGGCACGCTGGATCTCGGTACTCAGACAACAAATATGTTTGGCGCCGAAGGAGGGAAGGTGATCCTTCTTGAGGGCGGAGGGATTGCCGTAGCCTGGTGGACACTTGTTGATGGCGAGAGCAATTTGGCAGTGCAGAGCTTTGCGCTGGATGGCAGTGCCCTTACGGATGCCACTTTGATTTTGGCCGAGGGGTCATCGACCTTCGATCTTGACCAATATCCCAATGGTTCCATCGTGCTCACATGGGATGAGAATGGCAGTATCTACGAACAATCTATTGACGCGCCACCACCGCCGATGACGGCGATCATCATCTGGACCTGTCGCGATTTGATGCCGGCCCGGGCGCTCGTTTAAGCCACCTTTTGTTCGAATGCGACCGGGCTTCCAGCCCAGTGCTGAGTGTCGGCGTCGCGGATTTTAGAAGCCGTTGATGTATTCAAAGATCGCCATCTCGGCTTGCCTGCGGGTTTCCCATGATCTTCGCCAGATCAATTCTGCCTTGATGGTTTTGAAGAACGTCTCGACCACTGCTCGGCAGGCGATTTGCAGTGCAAATCTGCCGAGAGGGGCCGCATTATCGTAGCAGTTTCCTGTCCCGCTCATCGATACCTTGAACCCGTTTTGGCGCAGGATCTTCTGATCGTCGTGAGAACAGTATTGCGATCCACGATCCGTGTGGTGAATGCAGCCTTTTGGCGGTGACCGGCATGCGATGGCCATCCACCGCCCGGCAGTGGTTTGCCTGCAAACCATGAGAGGGATCAGCGCCCGGATCGCCAGATCCCGTTTCATTCGATTGCTCACCGCCCAGCCGATGACCCGCCTGGAATGCAGGTCCAGAATCACTGCGAGATACAGCCAGCCTTCACGGGGCCAGATATAGCTGATGTCACCTTGTGTTTGCGCGTTCTGACAACAGATATGCCGTTCTGGCGCATTAGGCGGCCCACCACTGCCCGGCAGGCGAATGCAAAGCATTCTGCCGAGAGGGGCGACGGTGCCCGATATCCAGACCAATCTCTTTCAGCTCCTCCGTCATCCGTGGCCTGCCATAGCTGCCCAAGCTGAGGCGCAACTGTTCCTTGATATGCGCCAGTGCCACCAGATCACTGCGCTGTCTGCAGCTGGCCGGACGGCTGCGGAAGGCCCGCAGACCGCGCGGACCAACATCCATGACATCACACAGCCGGTGGGTGGGAAAGCTGTCGCGGTGTTCCTCCCCTTCCGGGACATTGCTACGCAATGCCCTGCCGGGCAGTGGATGAACCTGAACCTCATGGCCTTTGGCCCGCGAAGAACTGCGTTGCCTTCATCGGGAAAACAGTCCCCCGGACTGTTTTCTGGTCCTCTTCAGTTTAAGATCTCCCTCTCCTCCTTGAGAATGCGGTTCTCACGTCGAAGCCGGTCATTCTCTTGGACCAGGCTCAAATCCTCGTGCGACACTACATCCGTGTCCCGGTGTGCCGTGATCCATTTGTTAAGCGTTGACAGGCCAACACCAGGATCATCAGCAACCTGCTTGCGGTTAAGCCCGCTGGTCAGCGCTATTCGCAACCGCATCAGCTCGGAATTCGTCCGTCCGGTTCGTGCCCATACCTCGTCTCCTTTGGTGCAGTAAATGCGATCAAAGGGCCGGCATCAAACCGCGACAGGTCCAGACCTGCCTGGGACGCAATCGAAGCCAACCTGTAGTCCATAGCCCTGCGCCACGTAATCACCGACAAGCGCCTCGTAGTGAAACAGCACATTGGCCAGCGTAAAGACAGCAAGCAGGGCCAGCACGATCAGGGTGCGCCAATTCTTCCCTGCGACGATCTCGCGCAGGATCAGGCAGCCAAGCATGATGGGAAAGGCGAGGTCGATTGCGGGGGCCAGAAGCGGCGGAAACTGCTGGGAGAACAGGATAGTCGCGCGCCCGACGCACCAAACCGCAAAAAGCCCCACCAACCGCCAGCCGACGATGGGCAAACGCCCGGTCCAGTTGGGCACGGCTGTCAGCAAGAAACCGGCAAGAACCGCGCCAAGATAGCCGAACAGGAATTCATGCGCATGCCATGAGCCGCGGTCGAACCGGGACGGCAGGTCGATCCCGCCCATCAGAACCGCCATCCACAGGCCCATGGCCACGATGACCCAAATCGCCCCGAAAAGGAAGAACGGACGGAAGCCAAAGCTGAAGATCGCAGGCCCTTTCCAGCTACGCATCTGTTCTGCGGATGACTGCGGCATTATGGTCGCGCCGATGTTACGCGGGACGTCGTCAGACCCGTCCCGTCTTTGCCACATGTCAGGCGTACCCAGCGATAGCGGTGAAAAAACGTCAGCCTGACTATGTCAGCGTCTTCGCCTTCACCTGTTTCGAAACATGAGGTGATTTCGCCCGCCCGCATCAGCAGCTGCACCTCTTCCAGGGGGCAGATCGAGCAACTTTCCAAGATCGAGGGCGTCAATTGCGAGCTGGTCGCTGCTCATGTCGATTTTCAATGCGCCGCTTCCTAGTCTGCCACATCCATCAGATGACGAATGTGTTTCGCAAAATACCATGTGGCAGGAATTCCAAGACCCGCGCCCAACAAGATTGATAGGTTGGTGGAGAGGATCGGGCCACCGATCCAGCTAAAGATCAGGGCTGCAAAGAACACGTTGACCGCAGCCGCAGCCGCCCCGAAAGGATAGAGCACCAAAGCGATCTTGCGCGTGGACCATCCCGCCCGTGTCATCTGCGCGCCACCAACCACTGTACGGCTACCATGCTCAGCACCAGCATGATGCAGGCCAATGCGTACCAGAACTCGGCCGTTGCCGACTGTGCCTGAGGAATCGGTCGCTCGAAGCTTTGCGCAAAGAGGCGCGAGCTTGCGATGACGAAGACCCCGGTGAGGGAAAGAAAGAAGCGCATATCAGGTCTCCTGTGTCAGTGTACGGTAGATGTCGGGCAGCGCGCGCAGCAGGCGTTCGGGGTTTGGCAAAAGAGCAAACCCTCCGCGCCCGAAAATGCGGGCGAACCAGTCCTGCCCATCCTCGTCGATCACCACGCCGTGCAGGCGTTGGCCTGCTGCGCGTGCCTCGCGCACCGCCATGTGGCTGTCTTCGATCCCGTGCTGGCCTTCGTAGTGGTCCAGATCGTTGGGTTTACCATCGGTCAGCACGATCAACAGCTTGCGTGCACTGGGTTCCTCTGCCAATTGCGCGCTGACATGGCGGATCGCGGCACCGAGGCGGGTATAATGACCGGGCTTGAGCGCGCCAATATTGGCGGTGATCACGGGTGACATCGGGTCGTCAAAGCCCTTGCAGCGGGTCACGAACACCCTGTCACGGCGGAGCGATGAGAAACCCCAGATACCGCAGCGGTCGCCTGCCGCGTCGATCCCTACGGCCAATGCCGCCATCGTGTCGCGGGCCACGTCGATGACGCAGGTATCGCCGATCGCCGCTTCGGTTGATCGGGAGGTGTCAATCAGGAAGGCAACCGAAACGTCGCGATTCATCTGCTGCGCGGCTTGCCAGATCCGGTCAGAACCGCGCCCGGTGGCGACCATGTCGGCCCGCGCGGTCAGGGCCGCATCAAGGTCCAGTTCTGCCCCGTCGATCTGGCGCGGTTGCAGCACGCGGCGCGGGCGCAGGGTTTCAAACTGGCGGCGGACTTCACGGACATATCGGTCATTTGGTGTATAGGTTTCCCCATCGGTTACGGCTGGCGCATCAAGCACTCGGCAGTGACCTTCCATGTAGCTGCGCGACCGATGGTTCCATTCAAGGTAGGTGTGCTTGCCCGCCAGCGCCTCGTGATCGGCATCGGCTGGCGACAGGTCAAGATGCAGGCGCAGCCGGGTGGCGATCTTGCTGTTCTGTTTCGAAAGGGTGATCCGGTCCTGATCGTCGGCGGCCTTCTGGGCGTTCTGGTCATCATCGTCATCGATGCTGCGATTAATATTCATGGATTCGACCCATGACAGGATCGATTCAAAGCGGTGGATGATGAAACTGTCTTTGCGGTTGTGCTGGTCCTGATCTTTGCGCTCTCCCAGCTTGCGGCTGCTTGGTGCAGCATGGGGCGCCGGTGCGGCTGGATCCGCCTCGTCATCGTTGGCAGCTTGCCGGCCCGAGCCGGGACGTTCAAAGCATAGCCAGATTGGGACAGGGGCGCATGGCATGTAATTGCGCGCGTCTGTATCAGTGGCATCAAGCGCGGATGAACTGCCCTTTAGCTGGTCGCGGACCGCCTGTTCCAGCGCGGCCTCTTGCGCGGGCCGACGCATAACGGGCCGCGCGTCTGCACAAAACGCGGCCATCGCGAGATAGCGGTCACGCAATCCGGGGCAGACCAAATAGGCCCTGTCTGCAGCCGCTGCATTCGCGCGAATCTGTGCGCAGTCCAGTGCGTGGCCGGTGGTGTTCAAATCGAGCCCGTCAACATCGGTTAAGGCGGCAAGTGCCGTCAGCCAGAAAAAGGCCGCGCGGTTGAGAACCTCATCGGGAAAAGCCTCCATGACAGGTGGCAACGCGAGCCGTTCCCCATCGAAGCGCGCGACCCATTCCCGATCACGCTCGGCCCCGAGTTTGCGGCGCATGAGTTGACGGTGCTGCACAAGGCTTGGCGCAGCCTCGGCCAGCTCAACGCCAGGCGCACCGCCGAGCGCGCGGAAGAGAACAGCAAGGCTGGGGCGTACCGAGGCTAGCGCGACGCTTGCTTTGGGGTGCGTGACACCGGCGCCGATCCCGCTGGCCATGTCGTGCCAGAGTTTTCCAACCGTTTCTTCGGGATCCATGAGGTCGCGCAGGTGCATGGCCGTCATCCGTAGATCGTGCTGACCAGATCACGCAGGGCTTGCTGCACGTCTGGCTCATCGCTTAGCGGCTCGACTATCGCCGCCTCAAGTGCCCGGGTCACGCCCATACCGCCAGCCATAAGAGTGGCGGCATAGATCAGCAAACGGGTCGAGACACCTTCCTCAAGGTCCATGCCGCTTAGATTGCGGATATTGCCTGCCAAGCGGACCAGCGGTGCGACACGGCCCGCTTCCAGCCTGCTTTCGGAGGCAACCACAGCAATCTCGGTTTCCGCATCGGGAAAGTCGAAGCTGATCGACAGAAAACGCTGCCGGGTTGACGGTTTCAGCCGCTTGAGAATATTTTGGTAGCCGGGGTTATAAGAGGCCACTAGCATGAACTCCTTGGGTGCCGCCAGCTCTTCGCCGGTGCGGTCGATCATCAGCGTGCGCCGCGTGTCCGTCAGCGGGTGCAGCACCACGGTTACGTCCTTGCGGGCCTCCACCACCTCGTCGAGGTAGCAAATGCCTCCCTCGCGCACGGCGTGGGTCAGGGGGCCATCGACCCAAACGGTTTCCCCGCCCTTGAGCAGATAGCGCCCGATCAAATCCGATGCCGACAGATCGTCATGGCAGGCGACGGTGTACAGTGGCTTGCCCAGACGCGCCGCCATATGCTCGACGAAACGTGTCTTGCCGCAACCGGTCGGCCCCTTCAGAAGAAGGGGCAAACCGTTGTCATGGGCCATCTCGAACAGGTCGCATTCGTGCCCCGTCGGTTGATAGAATGGCAGGGTTAACGTGTTTTGAATGTTCATGGCTTACTCTCCGGGAACTGGATTGGCCGGGCCGGGCGCAATGATCTCATCCCTGCGCACCACCAGCAGGGAATAGATGAACAAGAGCGCACCCGTCACCACACAGGCTCCAGCACCAAAGCGCATCATGTAGAAGATCGACAGGCTTTCCTGCACCTCCATGTAGTAGTCGCCGACCACACGCTGCATATGCGTCTGGATGGTACCCGCGAAGGTCAGCACGAAAGTCATGAAGGCCATGCCGCCCGTCATCAGCCAGAACGAGGCCATGTTGAGCACCTGATTATAAGGGGCACGTTCCCGTAGCATCGGCATCGCATAGCTGAAGATCGCAAGGTTCAGCGCAACATAGGCCCCGTAGAATGCAAGGTGCCCGTGGGCTGCGGTGATCTGCGTGCCGTGACTGTAGAAGTTGACACCGTGCAAGGTGTGCAAGAAACCCCATACACCCGCGCCAAAGAAGGCGACCGTGCTGGACCCAAGCGACCACAGAAGCGCTGCCTTGTTGGGATGGTTCTTGCGGCCCTTCCATACCATCACAAATGCAAAGCTCATCATCAGGAAGAACGGGATCACCTCGAAGGTCGAGAAGATCGAGCCAACCCACTGCCAGTAACCGGGCAAGCCGATCCAGTAGAAGTGATGGCCTGTGCCAAGGATGCCCGAAAAGAGCGCGGTGGCGACGATGACATAGAGCCATTTTTCAACGACTTCACGGTCTACGCCGGTCAGCTTTAAGAGGAGGAAGGCGAGGATCGCGGCCATCACCAACTCCCAGGTCGCCTCGACCCAAAGGTGTACGACGAACCACCAGTACATTTTGTCCAAGCTGAGATTGTCGGGGTTAATGAAGGCAAAAACCCACAACAGTGACAAGAGCCAAAGCCCCATCAGCAGCACGCCGGTGATCGCAGTTTTCCTGCCCGCCAGAACGGTCATCGAGATGTTGAGCAGGAAGATCAGTGCCGCCACAAGGATGCCGAATTTCACCCAGAGCGGTTGCTCCAGAAACTCGCGTCCCCCATGGATGCCGACAAGGTAGCTGCCGACTGCCCCTAAAGTGCCGATTAGCAAGATGATCAGTTGGATATAAGCCAGCTTGGTCGAGTAAATTTCGCGCTCGGATTCTTCGGGAATGAGGAAATAAGCCGCACCAAAGAAGCCCAAAAGCAGCCAGACGATCAGCGCATTTGTATGGATCATGCGGATCACGTTGAACGGCAAAAGTTCCGATAAGAAGTTGGGCGAGACATAAATCCAACCCGCGAGAAGCCCGCCGATCACCTGAATGCAGAACAGCGCCAGGGCCGCAAGGAAGTACCAATAGGCCACTTTTTGTGATTGATATTTCATGGTTTGTCCTTTCTCGCGGGTTACCCGGCCTCGGTAGGAGGCCAGCCCTGTGTGTCAGTCTGATCTGCCCATCGCAGAAACTCGGCCAGGCCGCGAATGTCCTCGTCGGTTAGTTCATAGCGGGGCATTTGACGGCGGCCTTCGGTGCCGCTGGGTTGCGCCTCGATCCAACCTTTGAGCGTCTCGAAAGCGTCTTCAGGGTCTTCCAGAACACCCCAGCGGGTCATCACATTGCCAACCTCGGGGGCGAAATACGCGCCTTCCCCATGCAGGCTGTGGCAATTGATGCAGGAGTTCTCCTCCCAGATATGCTTGCCGTGAACGACCGCCTCGCTCAGCTCCATTCCGGCGGTTGAGGTCTCAACGACGTATTTGTGGGAATGGACGGTCATCGCCACAAAGACCACGACGAAGAATATCGAGCCTCCGTAGAAGATATTCCGCGCCCGCGATTTGGTCAGAAATTCCGCCATTGGCCGGTCTCCTTAAATTCGGGATGACCAATTCCTAACGACAGGCGCTGTATGCAAGTTTGCGCCAGCGCAACGTTTGATTGAATTTCTGGGCTAGTCTCACTAGATCAGGAGAAAGCCATGCGACAGCCAAAATTGGATGACCCTGATCTGCCACTGGCCGATCTGATGACATATTGGCCGGACACGATACCGGTATTCCTGCGCCATAAGATGCTATGCGTCGGTTGTTTGATCAGCCCGTTCCATACCACTGTCGATGCCTGTGCGGAATACAGCCTCGATGAGAGGGAATTCTTGGCCGAGCTTCGGGGTGCGGTGGGTCTTTAACGCCTGCTAGGCTTGACTGATCTCCACCAACGCGTGCGGGTTTGTCACCGTAATACGTTTGCGTTTACTCTGAACCAGACCGCGCTTTTCCCACCCGCTCAGCAGACGACTGATGGTATGCAGTGTTGTCGCAGTCAATTCGGATAGGTCCTGCCGGGTGATAGGAAAGTCAATCTCGATTCCATCGGGTGTTTTCCGACCCGTTTGATTAATCAGGCGCAGCAGCGCATTGGCGACGCGTTGTTCAACCTGCTGGGTCGCCATTTCCACGACACGGTTGTGCATTTCTTCCAGCCGGTTGCCGACAGTCTTGTAGGTTTCCGTCGAAAAGCCTTCGTAGTCGGCAACAAAGCTATCCCAGAGGCGTGTGGGCCAACTGAGCACAATGGACTCAGTCGCAGTCATGGCGGTGGCTGGATAGGTGTCGCGGCCAAAAGCCTTCGCGATCCCCAAGAGTTGCCCCGCTGGGATATGAAGCGCGGTCACTTGTTCGCCAGTAGGCGTGATGCGCACCACCCGGACATACCCGTCAAGCAGCATGAAAAAGCGATCTGCGGGCGCGCCCTCATCAAATATCGCAACGCTTTCGTCGCATCGGCTTGACGTGGCCTGATCGAGGATCGCACGAATGTCGCGCCGTTCCAGTTTAGAAAACGGCGGCAAATACGTGAGCAGGCTTTCGTCTAGCCGTGGCAACGTTTTGCGGGGTGATGTCTCGTTCATACAATTCGTTGTCCACGATGTAGCCGGAAAAGACCATAGATGACCGTTGCTGGTTCATTCGGAAAACCCACAAGCAGTTTGTCCTAGCGCAAAGTTCCACCACGCCATTTCGCTAGGCTTCGGGCCAACACCTAACGCGATCTGAAAGGAAAGACGATGATCCGCACATTGGCAACCGGCCTCGCAATCGCAGTTATGATGGGCAGCGCAGCGTTTGCTGAAACCTATCGCGATCTCTTCGCGATAGATCAAATCACGTCGATCGATTTGGAGCTAGCTACCCTGCCATGAAGAATGTGTTCGCACTTGTTCTCGGCCTTTTGCTGACAGTGTCACTGGCATTGTACGGCTCTACCGGTATGGCAAACGTCGGGCCTAACGTAGTCTTCTCTATGGAAATCTGCGCAGACGGAGTTGCGAAAACGGTGTCGTTCGACGCCAATGGTAACCCTGTTGAGCAAACGCAGACCTGCTCCAAGTGCCTGACATGTTGTCTAGCTCTCGAAGTTCTGCCCCCCGGAATGTGGTCGCTTGTTCCATCGTTGAATCGTTTGGACATGGAGGCGGTGAACCCCGTCGCTCCAAACCCCATCAAAAACAAACGAAACCTCTATCCCGCGCCGCGTGGCCCTCCGGATGAGCAATTTCCCATGCCGAGTCTGATCACATTTGATTGGTCAGCCAGCCGCCGAATGCTGCGCAGCGACGGGCGACCTATTCCTAAGGACGCCGCCGCATGAATATTTTACCATCCTCCCTAAAATTAATGGCGATATGCGCAACGGTACTCTTGTTCGGGCTTCCTGTTGCAGCAGACACAGTCCTGTCCAAGCTGTTGCCGGACCTCGCTGCTGCCGAACTGGTCGAGGGTGCCGACACCTTTGGCGGTATTCATCCCGACATTCCGGTTGTTCAGGTTTTAAAGGCCGGCGAGCGGATCGGTTGGGCCTACATTACGTCGGATTTTGTCTCAACCACTGGCTATTCCGGTAAGCCCATTCACACGATGGTTGCAATTGATGATGCCGCCCAGGTCATTGGCGTGGAACTTGTCAAGCACTCCGAACCGATTGTGCTGATCGGCATTCCAGACGCTAAGGTAAAGGCGTTGGTGGCCAACTACCGAGGTCTTGACTTGGTAGCCGAAGCTGAATCTGGCGGCACTGCACACCAGCTCGATATCATTTCAGGTGCGACTGTGACGATCATGGTGATCGACGATTCAATCGTTCGCGCCGGTCTTAAAGTGGCGCGCCAGCTTGGGCTGGGTGGCCTCGTGGTGGCCGAAGCAAGCGCGGGGCCGCAGTTTGAGATCCACCCTGACGCGGAAGCGGCGTCAGAGTGGATGACGCTGGAAGGTGACGGTACATTACGACGCCTCTCGCTCGACGTGGGTCAGATCAATGTCGCCTTTGCAGCGATGGAAGACGAACGTGCAGGCAAACGCGCCCTGACCGAAGACCCCGAGACAACATTCATTGAGATGCAAGCAGCGCTTGTTTCACACCCTGCGATTGGGCGTGCCATCTTGGGGGATGATGTTGCCGCCAATGTGCAAAACTGGCTGGACGAAGGCGATCATGCGGTCGCGATCGTAGGCCGAGGTCTCTATTCCTTTAAGGGGTCGGGTTATGTGCGTGGTGGCATTTTTGATCGGATTGTACTCATTCAAGATGACGTATCGGTCCGCTTCCGTGACCGGATGCACAAGCGGATCAACACCATCGCCGCCGAGGGCGCGCCAGTTTTTGCCGAAGCAGACCTGTTCAAAATTCCAGCTGACAGTGGCTTTGACCCCACCAAGCCTTTCCGCATCCAGCTTTTGGTGCAGCGCGACGTTGGTGCAATTGAAAAAGTATTCACCACCTTTGATCTTGGCTACCAATTGCCGCCTCAGTACATTCGCGCCATCGCCCCTGCACCCGCCGCGGAAATTCCGGACCGGGTCGCCGCAGTCACATCACAGACTGAGCTGGATGCGCAGCAGGCACTCTGGAAGCGGATATGGCTGGGCAAGCAGATCGAGATTTTTGTCCTGGGAGCCATGTTGGCCGTCTTGACAGGGGTGTTCTTTTTCCAGTTTTTTGCAGTCCGCAATGAGCGTGCTTTCTACTGGTTCCGCATAGGGTTTTTGACGGTAACGCTGATTTACCTGGGTTGGATTTGTAATGCGCAGCTGTCGGTGGTGAACCTGATGGCGCTGTTCAGTTCGCTTGTTTCCGGCTTCAGCTGGCAGGCGTTTTTGTTAGACCCGCTGACCTTTATCCTGTGGTTCTCGGTGGCGGCTGCACTCTTGTTCTGGGGGCGGGGTGCCTATTGTGGTTGGCTGTGCCCTTTTGGTGCGCTTCAGGAATTGCTCAATCAAGTGGCGCGCAAACTGCGCATTCCGCAGTGGACCCTGCCATGGGGCCTGAATGAGCGTCTATGGCCCTTGAAATATATGATTTTTCTCGGTCTGTTTGGTGTCTCTTTGACCAGCATCGAACAGGCCGAACGGTTGGCTGAGGTTGAACCGTTCAAGACGGCGATCATCCTGAACTTTGTCCGCGCATGGCCATTCGTAGCTTATGCAGCCGCCCTGCTGATCGCTGGGCTGTTCGTCGAACGGTTTTTCTGCCGCTACCTATGCCCTTTGGGCGCGGCACTCGCCATTCCCGCACGTTTGCGGATGTTCGACTGGCTCAAGCGATACAAGGAATGTGGCAGCCCGTGTCAGACTTGCGCACATCAATGCCCCGTTCAGGCGATCCATCCAACAGGTGAGATTAACCCAAACGAGTGCATCAACTGCCTGCATTGTCAGGTGCTCTATCAATCAGAAACAACCTGTCCCGTTGTCATCAAGAAAATGAAACGACGGGCCAAAGACAGGGCCGGTCCAGACCTTGAACGGTTTGTCGACCATCCGAACCAAAAAATCAAAACCACAACCACATGAAAGGAAAAGACATGTCAGAGGAAAAGAAGCTACCAATCTCGCGCAGGGCCCTTATAGGCGCGACGGCAGGCGGCGCGGCCCTTGCCGGAACTTGGGGTGGTCGTGCCATGTTGACGGGCGGCGCGGTTGCAGGCGCAACTCTTGCCACAACCACCAGCGCACGTGCAGCCGCAGGTGCAGAAGTGGGACCCGGTCAGCTTGATGAGTTCTACGGGTTTTGGTCTTCGGGTCAGTGCGGCGAGATGCGCATTCTTGGCGTCCCGTCGATGCGTGAGTTGATGCGCGTGCCCGTTTTCAACATCTGTTCGGCCACCGGTTGGGGAATTTCGAATGAATCCAAAAAAATTCTAACCGAAGGGTTGTTGCCCAAGACGAAAGAATACCTTGCCGCCAACGGGCATGAATTCCCACCAAACGGCGACCTGCACCACCCGCATATGTCGTTCACCGAAGGCAAGTATGACGGTCGTTACCTGTTTATGAACGACAAGGCGAACACGCGCGTCGCGCGGGTACGCGGCGATGTGATGAAATGCGACAAGATTATCGAGATCCCTAATGCCAAGGCGATCCACGGCCTGCGTCCACAAAAATGGCCCCGCACAAACTATGTCTTCTGCAATGGCGAAGACGAAGTGCCGATGGTCAATGACGGGAAAATCCTTGATGAGCCCGAGAAGTATGTCAACTTCTACACTGCCATTAACGCTGACGAGATGACAGTCGCATGGCAAGTGATGGTGACCGGCAACCTCGACAACACCGACTGTGACTATGAAGGCAAATACGCGTTTTCGACCTCGTATAACTCGGAGATGGGGATGAACCTCGCCGACATGACCGAGGCAGATATGGACCACGTTGTCGTGTTCAATATTGCTGAGATCGAAAAGGGCATCGTCGCAGGTGATTTCGTCGAGCTGAACGGCGTCAAAGTGTTGGATGGGCGCAAGGGAACAAAGAACAAGTACACACGCTATATCCCAATCCCGAACAACCCACATGGCTGCAACATGGCGCCAGACAAGGTTCACCTCTGCATCGCGGGCAAGCTGTCGCCGACGGTTTCGGTGATTGACGTGCGCAAGCTGGAGGCCGTTTTCAATGACGAAGCCGAACCGCGTAGTGTCGTTGTTGCAGAGCCGGAGCTGGGCCTCGGGCCGCTTCACACATGCTTTGACGGCAAAGGTGGTGCTTACACAACATTGTTCCTCGATAGCCAGGTTGTGAAATGGAGCATTGCCGATGCGATCAAGCTTTATAACGGCGAAGATGTGGACCCGATCATTACCAAGAAAGATGTGCACTATCAGCCGGGTCACAATTCGACTGTGATGGGCGAAACTCTGGATGCGTCAGATAAATACTATCTGACGATGAACAAGTTCTCCAAGGACCGCTTCTTGAACGTGGGTCCACTCAAGCCGGAAAACGAGCAGTTATTCGCGATCAACGGGGATGAAATGACGCTGATCCACGACGGTCCAACTTTTGCCGAGCCACACGATTCCATTATCGTGGCTCCTTCCAAACTGAACCCTCTTTCGGTCTGGGATCGCAACGACCCGATGTGGGCGGATACACGCAAGCAAGCCGAGGTGGATGGCGTTGACCTTGATGACTGGCAGGAAGAGATCATCCGGGATGGCAACAAAGTGCGCGTTTATATGTCCAGCAACGCACCGTCATTTTCGATCGAAAGCTTTACTGTCCAGCAAGGTGATGAAGTCACGGTGATTGTGACAAACCTTGACGATATCGACGACCTGACCCACGGGTTTACAATGGGCAACCACGGGGTCGCGATGGAAATCGGGCCGCAGGCAACGTCGTCCGTCACGTTCAAGGCCACGCAACCCGGTGTATACTGGTACTACTGCCAGTGGTTCTGTCACGCGCTCCACATGGAGATGCGTGGACGGATGTTTGTTGAACCAAAGGCGAGCTGAGCCATGATCCGTGCCCTGACGATTTTACTGTCTACGCTGATCGCGCTGCCACTTTGGGCCGACGAGCGGCATGTGATTGCAGGTCAGGGCACGCTTGCCGCCGCCATCGCCGCGGCCAATCCCGGCGATGTGCTTGTTCTGCAACCGGGTTCGCACGCGGGCCCTGTTGTCATTGACCGCCCACTCACATTGACTGGCAGCCACAACGCCATCATCGATGGGCAGGGGAATGGCACTGTGGTCAGTATCGTCGCCTCGGATGTGACCATTTCGAATCTCACGGTGACGGGTTCGGGCCTGAACAGCCAGGACACGGATGCTGGCATAAAGATCCTCAAAAAGGCTGACCGCGCTGTTGTTGAAAACAACCGGGTGTTGGGCAATTTGCATGGCATCGACGTTCACGGAGGCCACGATGCACAAGTGCGCAATAATACAATCGAAGGCACACAGCAGCAAAGGATGAATGACCGCGGCAACGGAATTTATATCTGGAATTCGCCCGGCACCCTCATCGAGGGCAACTCGGTCCGGTGGGGCCGTGACGGGATATTTTCGAATACATCGCGAAAGGGCGTCTACCGGAACAACCTGTTCCGCGACCTGCGCTTTGCCGTGCATTATATGTATACGAATGATTCCGAGGTGTCGGGCAACGTGTCGATAGGAAATCATCTTGGCTATGCCATCATGTTCTCAAACAAAGTGGTTATTAAAGACAATCTGAGCCTGTCGGATCGCAGCCACGGTGTCATGCTGAACTTTGCCAATAACGCCGATGTTTCAGGCAATTTGGTGCGCGGCGGAGCAGATAGATGTACGTTCATCTACAACGCGCACAAAAACCTGATTTATGGCAACCGCTTTGAAGGCTGCAATATCGGCATCCACTTTACCGCGGGGTCTGAGCGCAATGTGTTCACAGGAAATGCGTTCCTGGGTAATCGGACGCAGGTAAAATATGTAGGTACGCGCGACATCGAGTGGAGCTTTGAGGGTCGGGGTAATTACTGGTCAGATCATGCAAGTTTTGATCTTGGCGGTGACGGCATAGCTGACAGCCCGTTCCGCCCCAACGACTTGATGGATCACATCCTTTGGTCCCAACCGGCGGCCGTCCTTTTGACCGGGGCGCCTGTAGTCCAACTGATCCGGTGGGGACAATCCAATTTTCCCGCCACACTGCCCGGTGGCGTCGTAGATAGTGCGCCGCTTATGACAGCGCCAACTGTGGAAATTCCTCAAAAGTACCTCGCGATGGAGGCCAAAGTGGCCAATCGTTGGAAGGAAAGAGAACCAGATGAATTCGACGTTAACGATCTCTCATCTCACTAAGACGTTTGGCGGGGTTAAGGCCCTTTCTGATGTGTCTTTGAATGTGGCCCCTGGTGAGAGGGTGGCGCTACTTGGTCATAATGGCGCAGGCAAGTCGACTCTGATGAAAATCATTCTGGGCTTGATCTCGGTCGACTGCGGCAAGATTTCAGTGTGCGGCTCAACGCCCGGGGGGGACGAGGCACGTGCTAAGGTCGCGTATCTGCCGGAAAATGCCACCTTTCATTCTGCCCTAACCGGATTGGAACACATCACTTATTACCTGCGCTTGCGCGGTGAGCCTGTTTCAGGGGCGATGGCGCTGCTCGACAAGGTTGGTCTGGTACAGGCCGCCAAGCGGCGGATTGGCACCTATTCCAAGGGCATGCGTCAACGGGTGGGGTTAGCGCAAGCGCTGATCGGACATCCCAGCCTCTTGGTGCTGGATGAGCCAACCAGCGGTCTGGACCCCGTTTCGCGGCGCGACTTTTACGAACTTTTGGATGGGCTGGCCGCTGAGGGTGCCGCGATTTTGTTGTCCAGCCACGCCTTAACTGAGGTCGAGGCGCGCACTGATCGGCTGTTGATATTGTCAGGCGGCAGAATGGTTGCCGAAGGGTCGCTGCACGATCTGCGCCGTGAGGCCGCCTTGCCTGTTTCGATGCACATCACAGCGGTAAATGGCTACGATACCGACATCCTTGCGGCCTTGCCAAATGCCATTCGTGTGGGTGGTGACCTTCATGTCACCTGCGCTCAGGACCAAAAGCTCCAAACGCTCGCCGATGTTGCTGCGCTGAAAGGCAAGGTCGCTGACATCGAAGTTATCCCACCCAGCCTTGAGGATATCTATAGCCATTTCAGTCGGAGGGACGGCCAGTGATTGCCAGAATTATTGCCACAGCCATCCACGAGGCCCATATCGCGCGACGCAACCGCTGGGTGCTGATCGCGGTGGTTTTGATGGTGGTCTTCTCGTTGGTCTTGTCGGCGGTGGGATCGGCCCCAAGCGGGGGACTTGGCGCGGATCGCCTTTCCATTACGGTGGCGTCGCTTACCTCGCTCTCGGTCTATTTGGTGCCACTGGTGGCACTGCTTATGTCTTTTGATGCAGTTGCAGGCGAAGTTGAACGCGGCACATTGCCTTTGCTGCTTACTTATCCCGTGGCGCGGTGGGAAATCCTTGGAGGTAAGCTGATTGCCCACACGAGCATTTTGGTGATCGCCCTTCTGGCTGGTTACGGTGTGGCGGCATTGATCGCGGTGGCGAACGATCCTGCCGCCGTTGCAGGGGTTGGTTCGCTCTGGCGTCTGACGTGGACTTCGACGCTACTGGGAGCCACATTTTTGGGGATCGGCTATGCGCTGTCATCATTGTCGCGGCGCGCGTCTGGTGCAGCCGGGCTGGCAATCGGGCTTTGGCTGGGGCTGGTTGTGCTCTATGATCTGGCGCTTTTAGCCGCTGTGGTAGCGGACGGCGGCGGCATCTTTACAAAGCAAATTTTCCCAACCGCATTGCTTGTCAATCCGGCTGATGCCTTCCGCCTGTTCAACCTGACCGCCTCGCAGGCCACGTCGACGGCATCAGGAGTTGGGGGGGCTGCGGCGTCTATCGCACTATGGCAATCGCTTTTGTCGATACTGCTCTGGCCAATCTTGGCCCTTGGTCTTGCCACGCGCGCCTTCAGAAAGGTCGATCCATGATCCGGTTGTTGAGTACCCTCACCCTGTTAACATTGAGTGCCTGCAAAGAAGAATTGGCTCAGGATACGACGCCTCTGCCGCTTACTGTCGACGCTGTGGGTCATTTTTGTCAGATGAATGTTCTTGAGCATGATGGCCCCAAGGCGCAAGCACACTTGGGCGGGCTGCCTCAAATGCCGCTGTTTTTCAGTCAGGTGCGTGACGTCGTGGCCTACATTCGGCTGCCCGAACAGACCCATGAGATTCTGACAATTTGGGTCAATGACATGGGCGCGCAAGGTGCCACATGGACGGATCCAGGCACGACAAACTGGATCGCTGCGGATGCCGCGTATTTTGTTGTGGGGAGCCGGGTCTTAGGCGGGATGGGCACCCCTGAAATTGTGCCCTTTGCTGATGTCACAAAAGCCAATTCATTCGCGGTGAAGAATGGTGGGCAGGTGATGAGATTAACGCAGATACCTGACGCTGCGGTGCTGACTCCCGTTGTTATCGACGGCGACAGCGATGACGCGGATTTCGAACAACGTTTGCGCAAACTGGCGCGCACATCAGGAGATTGATCCCATGACTACCCGTCGTCGTTTTCTCACCATCAGCGCTGCTGCCCTTGCATTTCCCTATCAGAGTGTGGCTACGCCTGTTTATACATGGCAGGGTATCGCTTTGGGTGCGCGCGCAACGTTACGATTGGCTCACCCTGACGCAAAAGCTATCTGCGCAAGAGTTGCGACCGAAATAGCGCGGCTTGAGGACATCTTTAGCCTGTACCGCCCCAATAGCAGGCTAATGCAATTGAACCGCACAGGCCGGTTGGATTTTCCGCCGTTTGAACTGCTTGAATGTCTTTCAATTGCAGGGACTGTACATCGTGCCAGTGAGGGAAGATTTGATCCGACGATCCAGCCGCTTTGGGCCTGCTACGCCGAAGCGTCCGCGCATGGGATGCTACCGGAGAAAGATGCGATCACCCGAGCCGGTTTGAAGATTGGTTGGGAACGTGCGCGCATTGATTCATCTGCTATTGTGCTTGAGCAGGAAATGGCGCTCACCCTCAATGGGATCGCACAGGGCTATATCGCGGATCGCGTGGCGGAAATGCTGGTGGATGAAGGCCTCAGAAATGTTCTGATTGATACAGGCGAGTTTCGCGCGCTTGGGACCCATCCCGAGGGGCGTGCCTGGCCCGTCACCTTAGCCGCAGGCGGCGAAGTACCCCTTGATGCGCGGGCACTTGCCACTTCCGCGCCTCTTGGCACAACCTTTGATGAACACGCGCGGGTGGGGCATATCCTCGATCCCCGAACGGGTCAGCCAACGCAAAGCAATTGGCAAGAGATATCTGTATCCGCTGCATCAGCAGCCGTTGCGGATGCGATTTCGACCGCAGCATGTCTGCTCGAAACCAAAGACGAAATCGATACATTCGTGGCTCAGTTTCGTGGCGCCCAAGTAGAAGATGCAACTGCCGATTGAATTTTGTGTCTTCAGGTGGATCAGCACCTTGCCTGCAAATGCATAAACCCGTCCGGGGTAAGGGGAAGCCTTCATATCATCCCGTTTGTGCAACAAAGCTGGGGATTACCGAAGCACCTTTAAGGTCGAGTTAGTTAATTTTACATAATCATCATTATCATATTTAGCGCTGTACGCGCAAAGCGATAATGTCACCCATGAGCAAAGCAGAAGTGTCACTCTCCTCGTAAAACGATGTGAGGATGAGCGGACATGGGATGGGTGGTGATGAGCGAGCGCGAGTTGAACCGCGTGGAAGTTTTGGCGCAGGTCGATGATGGCCGGCTGAGCGTCGACAATGCGGCGAACATGCTGGACCTGACACGTCGTCAGGTTTTCCGGCTGCTCAAGCGATACCGTCAGGATGGCGCAGCCGCGATCCGGCACAAATCGCGCGGCAAAATTCCAAACAATCAGATCCACAAAGCCAAACGCGACTATGCGTTGGGCCTGATCAAGGAACAGTATCCGGATTTCGGGCCGACCCTGGCGGCCGAGATGCTGGCCGAACATCATGGCTTCAAAGTCTCTCGCGAGACGCTTCGGAAGTGGATGGTTGAAGATGGCATCTGGCTTTCGCGCAAGCAGCGCCGCCAGTTCCACCAGCCGCGTCTACGCCGAGAATGTTTCGGCGAGCTGATCCAGATCGATGGGTCAGACCATCGTTGGTTTGAAGATCGCGCAGGTCCCTGCACCCTGCTCGTCTTCATTGATGATGCCACCAGTACCTTGATGGAGCTTCGGTTTCGAAGCACTGGAAAGCTATTTGCTCGAACACGGACGCCCCGTTGCATTCTACAGCGACAAACACACAGTGTTCCGCGTGGCCAAGGAAGACGCCAAGGCTGGCGCGGGTATGACCCAGTTTGGACGTGCTTTGAATCAGTTGAACGTCGAGATCTTGTGCGCCAATTCAAGTCAGGCCAAGGGGCGCGTTGAGCGCGCCAACCGGACCTTGCAAGATCGGCTCGTGAAAGAACTGCGGCTGGCTGATATTTCGGATTTGGAAGCTGGAAACGCCTATCTGCAAGGCTTCAAGGGCCGTTACAACACCCAGTTCGCCAAATCGCCGGCCAAGCCTGACAACCTGCACCGCGCGCTCAACGTCGAGCCGGACCGGCTGGATGAAGTGCTGTGTTGGCGCGAGAACAGGTACGTCGGTAAGCAGTTGACGTTTTCTTATGACCGCAAGCGGATCATGCTGGAAGAAAGTGATGTGACGCGCGGCCTTGTGGGCAAATACGTAGACACCTACGCCTTTGTCGACGGCCGGTTTGAGGTGCGCTCAAAAGGCCGATCCCTGCCCTACAAGATCTTCGACATGGACCAACGGGTCACTCATGCCGCCATCACCGACAACAAGCGCTTGGGTGCCGTGCTCGAGCACATCAAAGACATGCAAGATAAGGCCCCGCCAAAATATCCAGTCAGAACAAATTCTGAGAAGATGGGGTATAAGCCAAATGGCAAACGTCCCGGCAGACCTTCCAGCGCACGTGCCAAAAAGACGATTGTACAGGCGGCGGAATAGGCCCAGGTTTGCGGCATGGATACTGACGACGACCCAGAGATCATCTTCTCCGATTACACGCAATCCGTTGTCATCGACGGGCATCATTTCGATGTCGAGATATATAAGACCAGCATCCATCCCGGCTGGATCCTGTCCGTAGAGAACCAGTTCGGAACGTTGACCGTGTCGGACAATCCACCCTTTTTCGGCGACGTCCTCGCCTGGCGCGCCTTTGAGGAACTCGTCCGCGAGGAAGGTATCAAAGCCTTCTACAACAAGAAAGAGCGTCGCAAGCTTGGTCTATGACCAACCACCGCAAGGCTTATCAACCCTACGATATATGACGTCTCCGGGCTGCTAAGCCTTGCTACCGGCAGCGCATTTGGTGACACTTCTGCTTTGCGCAACCAGTGACATTTCTGAATGGTGTTTACAAGATTTTGTAGGTGGCAATGACCGACAGCGTTCACATCAGCCAGGCCTTCAACATGGTCAAGTCGATGTTCATACACGAAACTATCGAATCGGATGTGCAGATCGGCGATGACGGCAGCGATTTCCATTTCGGCGGCCGCGGCGAAGACCTCGTGCTGGGCCGGGGTGGCAATGACTTTGCCTGGCTCGGCGGTGGCGACGATGTGGCCCTGGGCGGATTGGGCAATGATGTGGTGATCGGCAATCGCGGGGACGATCTGATCTCTGGCGGCTCCGGCAACGACACGCTGCTGGGTGGGCATGGCGACGACCTGCTGGCTGATGGGGCCGGTAACGACAAGTCACGCGGCGGTAATGGCAACGATGTCCTTGTGGATGGCACCGGTTCGGACGTTTTGCATGGGGGCGCTGGTTCGGATGTCTTCCTGTTCACTCAGGCAGAGCTTTATGGCGGTGAAACAGGGGCGGACAACAACCGTTTCATCGGTGGCGGAGGCCACGACACGCTGGTGCTGCGGCTTGAGGAAGACGCGGACATACCGGATATCGAATTTGGCCGCGGCGGCAAGATCACCATTGATGATCTGGGCATCACGGCGCGTGGCATCGAAAAGATTGAGATCGTGCATGGTCTCGATCTGGCCGGCACAGAGTTGGAGAATCACACGCTGGCAGAGGAAGCAATGCTCTGGGGCTTCATCTAATAACAGAATCTGAACAAAACCCGCTATATTCTGATTAAATGCGGGGCAGGAAGTTGCCTGCCCCGAAACCCTGTAAGGCTTTGCCATCGGCTTCGGTTCGCACGTTTTGTCTTGGCATAGCTTCCGGGCTTGTCAGTTGCGCCCTCAACGGCAACACGCCCCTGGCTGAAACTGCGATTGCGTGCCGGGGCGAAATACCATATATACCAGCCTCATAGGCACCTGTAGTGCAGCCAGATTGAGTGCCGTCCTCCGAAGCCAAAGGTCGCAGGTTTGAATCCTGCCGGGTGTAAAGTTTTCACACTAAATTCAGTAGATTGTCTGACGTCAGCGCCTATGGGGGGTTCCCCCTTGTGATAGCATCTCTGGCCTTTTGTGTTTCCAGTCATTTGCCTGTTCGATTTTTCGGCTGATGGCCAGCAACGCGCCTTCTTGCCCGAATCCTGCTGTCAATTGCACCCCGACCGGCAGGCCTGCGCCATTCCAGAACGTGGGCAGGCTGACGGCGGGTTGGCCAGTCAGGTTTGCAATCAGGGTGAACCCGAGGAAAGTAAAGAACCGGTTCATCACAGTCTCGCCAGACATTTGTGCCCCATCAAAATGGCCCAGCGTCGGCGGTGGCGTGCCCAAGGTGGGGGAAAGAACCATGTCAAACTTTGCATCATGGGCACAGATCCGGCGCGATTGGGCGTGAAACCATGCGTGATCCTGCAAATATTGTGCCGCAGAAACCTGTGTTCCGCGCGCGTACAGGAATTGGTTAAACGGCTCGCATTCTGCAGCAACCGCATCGGCAGGGCGTCCGGTGGCGGCAGAGGCTGCCAAAATCCCACGCGTTCCAGCCAGTGACCAAAGCCGGGCATAACGGGTGCGGAACTCTTCCACAGGCAGGTCAATCTGTGTCTCGATCACCTCGTGCCCCAGATCTTGCAACAGCGCGGCCGCATCGTCCACCGCCGCCCGACAATCGGCATGGATCCGGGTGTCAAGACCGGTGTCGTAGCGCAATCCAATGCGCAACCGGCCGGGCACGCGCGCACTGGCGGCCAGAAAACTCTCGTCCGGGGGAGGTGCCGTATAAGGATCCCCAAGCGAGGGCCCAGCGGTGGCATCCAATAAGGCCGCGCTGTCACGCACCGACAGGCTCAGCACATGTTCGGCGACAATCCCCGACAGGCCTTCGCCCAGATCGGGGCCCAGCGAGTTGCGCCCGCGCGTGGGTTTCAAGCCAAACACCCCGCAACAGGACGCGGGAATTCGGATGGAGCCGGCACCGTCGCCGCCATGCGCCGCAGGGAGTATGCGGGCTGCGACCAAAGCACCGGCCCCGCCGCTGGACCCACCGGAAGAGTGATCAAGGGACCAGGGGTTGCGCGTTGGGCCGTGCAGGACAGGTTCGCAGGTGCCCAATGTGCCAAATTCGCAGGTGTTGCTGCGCCCGAGAATGCGCAAACCGGCACGGCGATAGCGCCGGATGATTTCTGAATCGTGATCCACCACATTGTTGGCAAGGGCCTGACAGGCACCGGTCGTGATCTGCCCCTCCACATGGGCGTAAAGATCCTTGATGAAAAAGGGAACGCCCGCAAAGGGCCCCTCACCCGGCGCCGCCGGCGGTGGCACATCATAGGTGGCAACAATCGCATTGATGGACGGGTTCACCCGGTCAATCCGCGCCAACACCTGATCTTGCAGCTCTTGTTCGGTGATCTGCTTGTCACGGATCAGCCGCGCCAGATCGGTCATATCGCACGCTTGGTATTCTTCATCGGTCAAAATCATCATTCGGGCCTTCCTGATCGTAAAAAGGATGCGCCCCCCGACGAGACAGAAGGGCGCATCAAGGTCTCAGCTGGCGGAGAGCCAGGTCTCAAACCGTTTCGACAATGTCTCCTGATTGTCGATCCAGAACTCCGAGCTGAGGGGGAGAGCCGATTGAAGATTGTCAGCGGCGGTGGGCAGTTGTCTCAGCATCTCGCCGGGCAAACTTTCCAATGCTGTTTTATTGGTGATCCCATAGAGGATTTTTTCCGGGAAACGCGCCTGTTGCTCTGGCTTGATCGCATGGGCGATGAATTGTTTTGCCAGATCCAGATGGGGGGTGCCTTTCACGATGGCCCAGAAATCCATCCCGTAAATCTGCCCGGCCCATTCCAAGGCAAAATCTTTGCCTTCCTGGTTGGCATTGCTGACACGGCCGTTAAATGCCGCGGAATAGGCCACATCCCCGGCGGCCAGCCGTTCAATAGGCTGCGCGCCTGTGGTCCACCAAACGATATGATCCTTGATCTCATCCAGTTTGGCAAAAGCGCGGTCCTGCCCGTCCGGTGTCGACAGCACCTGATACACCTGATCCGGGGCAACCCCATCGGCCATCAAGGCCAGCTCCAGCGTCATTTTTGGCGTCTTGCGCAGCCCCCGGCGGCCCGGCCAGGTGTCCACATCCCAAAACTCAGCCCAGGTTTCCGGGCCGTTTTCGATCTTGCTACGATCATAGGTGAAAACCATCGACCACACGAAATAGCCCACGCCGCATTCTGCCTGCGTTGCGGTTTCGACAAAATCACTCGGGTTGCCCAGTTCAGCCCAATCAAGGGGTTCGAACAGCCCTTCGTCACAGCCGGTCACCACATCATCCTGTTCCACCTGCATCACGTCAAACGACACGGTGTTGGTGCGCACCATGGCCTCCACCTTGGCCATGGCCCCGGAGTAGCTTTCTTCGTTCACAGTAACGCCAAACTCTTCGGCAAAGGGGGTGTAATACGCGTATCTCTGCGCGGTTTGCAGGCTGCCGCCCGCCCCGACCACATTCAGAGTTTTGTCTTGTGCCACTGCCGGTGTGGCCGCCAGCACTGCGGCCAGCAGAATGCCGATGGATGCACCGCAGGCGCGGTTTAAAGGTGTTTTTAAGGTCATGGTCTTCCTCCAGATTGGTGTATTATATATTATGATTTCTTCTATGATCTGCCTCGCGTATGTCCTGTCAGATCGACAGGCACAGGTATTTCAGTTCCAGGTAATCTTCGATGCCGTATTTGGATCCCTCCCGACCCAATCCCGACTGCTTGACCCCGCCAAACGGGGCCACCTCGGTCGAGATCAATCCGGTGTTGATGCCCACCATCCCGTATTCCAGCGCCTCAGACACCCGCCAGATCCGCGACATGTCGCGGCTGTACAGATAGGACGCCAAGCCGAATTCCGTGTCATTGGCATCGGCAATGACGTCGGCCTCGTCGGTGAAGCGAAAGACCGGGGCCACCGGACCAAAGGTTTCATCCCGCGCCACCGCCATATCCGCGGTCATGCCGGACATTACGGTGGGCTGGAAATAGGTGCCGCCCATCGCATGACGCGCGCCGCCTGTGACAAGGCTGGCCCCTTTGCTGATGGCATCCGCGATATGCGCCTCGACCTTGGTCACGGCAGCCGCGTTGATCAGCGGGCCAATGGCCACATCCGGATCCGTGCCCGGACCGACCTGAAACTCAGCCACCCGGTCCGCCAGTCGCGCAACAAAGGCGTCGTGGATACCAGACTGGGCATAGATACGGTTGGTGCAGACACAGGTCTGGCCGCCATTTCGGTATTTCGAGACCAAAGCCCCCTCAACCGCGGCTTCAAGATCGGCATCATCAAACACGATAAACGGGGCATTGCCGCCCAATTCCAGCGACAGCTTTTTGATCTGCCCGGCACATTGACGCATCAACACCTGCCCCACCCCAGTCGAGCCGGTAAAGGACAATTTGCGCATCTTGTCATTGTCACAAAATTCGCGCCCTGCCATGCGGCTGTCGGATGTGGGGACGATGTTCAATACCCCACGCGGCACCCCGGCCCGTGTGGCGAGCTCTGCAAGGGCCAGCGCGGACAGCGGTGTTTCCTTGGCAGGCTTCACCACCATCGTGCACCCCGCCGCCAAAGCAGGTGCTGCTTTGCGGGTGATCATCGCGTTTGGAAAGTTCCACGGCGTGATCGCCCCCACCACACCGACCGGCTGTTTCAACACCAAGAGCCGCTTGTCAGGGTGGTGTCCGGGGATCACATCACCATAGACTCGGCGGGCCTCTTCGGAAAACCAGCGAATGAAACTGGCCCCATACAGGATCTCGCCCTTCGCCTCGACCAGAGGTTTGCCCATTTCAGCCGTCAAAAGCGCGGCCAGATCATCGGCATGACGGATCACCAGATTATACCAACAAAGCAGGATATCGGCCCGCTCGGCGGCGGTACGTGCAGCCCAGTCTGACTGTGCGCGATCTGCCGCCTCAATCGCGGTGCGGATCATCGCAAGGTCACAATCGGTAACCTGCGCAAGGGCATCCCCCGTGGCCGGATCGTGCACCGCAAATTGTGTCTCACCTGCGCGCCACGCGCCATCAATCAGGGCATGTTGGCGCATCAGTTCAGGATCGGAAAGTACCAGCATATTGGTTATCCCGCTTCTGCAATCGGAAAGGCGCGCGCATAGCGGTCTGAAAACCGCACCCGCAGCTTATCACTGGTCACGTCATCAATGGCGCTGGCGGGCAGGCGCGCAGTGATTTCTTCACCCGATTGGGTGCGACAAATCACCGAAGCATGCGCGCCGTGATAAATGGTTTCAATCCGGTCGGCGGTGATGCCCACATCCCCCGTTTCCAACACGATCCTTTCAGGGCGCACCGACACCTGCGTCTGTTGGCCCGAGATCAGGCCACCGGCATTGTCGACCATGACCATGGTGCCGTCTGTCAACGCCACCTTTGCCATGCCGCCCGACACAGTCGATACGGTTCCGCGCAGCATATTGGTGTCGCCAAGAAAAGAGGCGACAAAGGCATTTTCCGGTGCTTCATACAGGGTGGTTGGGTCTGCGATCTGCTGGATTTGCCCATCATTATAGACCGCAATACGATCCGACATGGTCAGCGCCTCATCCTGATCATGGGTCACGAAAACAAAGGTCACACCCAGATTTTCATGCAGATGTTTCAGCTCGATCTGCATCTCTTCGCGCAGTTTTTTATCCAGCGCGCCAAGTGGTTCATCCATCAGCACAATTGCCGGGTTAAAAACCAGCGCACGAGCCAGCGCGACCCGCTGTTGTTGCCCCCCTGACAGTTGCGAAGGGCGACGGTCCGCAAAATGCGACAAATGCACCATGTCCAATGCAGCACGGGCCTGATCTGCGGCCTCGGATTTACCGGCCCCCCGCATGGCCAGGGGAAAGGCGACGTTTTCCAGAATGCTCATATGCGGAAACAGCGCGTAGTTCTGGAACACCATGCCAAAGTTACGCTTATGTGCCGGAATCGACGCAAGCTCGCGCTCTTCGTACAATATCTTGCCGGCGGTGGGGCACTCAAACCCCGCGAGCATCATCAATGTGGTGCTTTTCCCCGAGCCGGACGGGCCCAGCAGAGTGATAAACTCGCCTTTTTCAATCGACAGGTTCATATCGCGCACGGCGAAAACCTCTCCGTCATAGGTCTTGTCGATGTTGCGAAACTCGACAAAAGCGCCGGTATCTGTGGTCATATTTTCCTCCCGGTAAATCGGTATTTTTCGCGCGCTTCAGGCGGCGGTATGAAGGTCGGCACGCGTCGTCATAAGGGCGGCGCGCAAGCGAGTGATCATGAGGTCGAATTCGTCATCGCTTATGATGTACGGCGGACAAATTGCGATCGTGTCGCCCATGTTGCGAACAATCAGCCCCTCGCGCAGCGCGTTGTTTTCGAACCGACGACCTACGGCGAGTTCCGGCGCAAAGAAGGTGCGGCTGGCCTTGTCTGCGACCAGTTCAATCCCGGCAATAAAGCCTTCGACACGGACCTCGCCGATCATGTCGTCTGTCGCCAGCGCCTCCAGCGCGCGGGTCAGATCCTGCCCGCGCCGGGCGGTCAGTGCCGGGGCCTTCATCTCGTGGTATTGTTCCAGCGCAGCCAAAGCCACAGCCGAAGCTGTCGGGTGGCCGGAATAGGTAAACCCATGGCCAAACACGCCCAGCTGGTCGCTTTGGGCGGCGATTGCGTCATAAACAGCGCCAGACAGTGCAACCGCCCCCATCGGGATGTAGCCAGCGGTCAGCCCCTTGGCCATCGCGATCATATCCGGCTGGGCCCCAAAGGTTTGCGACCCGAACCAGTTGCCTGTTCGTCCAAACCCACAGATCACCTCGTCCATCAACAGAAGGATCCCATGGGATTGCAACAGGGCGCTCAACCGGCTGAAATAGCCTTTCGGCGGGGTCAGAACGCCCCCTGCCCCGATGATCGGCTCCGCAATCATTGCGGCAATTGACTCTGCCCCATGCGCGGCGATCACATCTTCGATCTCGGCGATCAAACGGTCGCAATAGGCCGCTTCGGTTTCGCCCTTTTCTGCCTCGCGGAAATGACTGGGGCGCGACACCCGCACAACGCCATCTGTGGCGGGAAGGTTGAACCCGTCTTTCATATGCGACAACCCGCCGACAACGGCCCCAAAGATCGTTGATCCATGAAACGCCCCCTCGCGAGAAATGATCTTGCGCCGGTTGGGCTGGCCTTTGGCCATGTGATAATACCAGGCCATTTTGACCATGCTATCAATCGCTTCGGACCCGGAGTTGACATAGAATATCCGGGCATCATCAAGCGGAACGATCTGCGCCAGCTGTTCAGACAGTTGTGCGCACACATCATTCGAGCGGTGGTTGAAGGTGTGATAGGCAGGCAATTTTTGCAGTTGTGCGTGCGCCGCCTCGGTCAGGCGCTGATTGCTGAACCCGAGGTTGGCGTACCACAGGCCGGACATCGATTCGAGATAGTCACGACCCTGAATGTCAGAGACAAAAACCCCGCGCCCACCCGTTAACATCAATGCACCCCGAGACTGGTGCGCAACGGCGTTGGTTTGCGAATGTAAGTGATAGCGGGCGTCAAGCGCATTAAGATGTGTGGCGTAATTGGTCACGAGAACAAGTTCCTTTTGATCCCTGCTGCATTCTGCGTTTGACATGATAATGTATAATATATTATATGATGTCAACGTTAATCCCAACCCGGAGGTTCAGATGACATCCACACAGCCAGCCGCGCGCATACCAAAGACCGGCGCGCTCTCCCCAGATCACTTAAAATACCTGAAAGAACGTGCCCTGTTTTGCCGCCTTGAAACCGTGCGTTTGATTCAAATTGCCAAAGTCGGGCATTACACCTCGGTCTTTTCCTGTGCCGAGATTTTTGCTGCCCTTTATTATGACACGATGCGCCTGAAACCCGGCGTGCCAGATTGGGAAGACCGCGACCGCTTTACCATGGGCAAAGGTCATGCTGCGGTGGGTCTGTACCCGATTCTTGCCGACCTTGGTTTTTTTGATCCTGCGCTGCTGGACGGATACACCAAGCTGGGCAACCCGCTGGGCGATCACCCGGATATGCGCAAGGTGCCGGGGGTGGATTTCAGCTCTGGCTCGATCGGCCACGCCATTTCCGGCGCGCTTGGCATGGTGCTCGCGGGGCGCGCCCAAGGGCGTGATTTTCATGCCTTTGCCTTGGTCGGAGATGGCGAAATGCAGGAAGGCCAGGTGTGGGAAGCCGCCTTGAGTGCCGCCCACCACGAAGCGGCCAACCTGACGGTGATCGTCGATCGCAACGGGTATCAGCTTGATGGCAATGTCGATGATGTGATCGGTGTCGAAGACCTGACGGCCAAATGGCAGGCATTCGGCTGGGACGTGCACCGCGTGGATGGCCACGACATGACTGCCCTTGCGACGCTTTTGCGACAAGTACGTGCCGACACGAATCGCACCCGCCCCTGCTGCATTATTGCCGACACGGTAAAAGGCAAAGGGGTCAGCTATATGGAAACCGAACCGGGGTGGCACCTTGGGTATCTCGCCCCCGAGGATGAGGCCCGTGCCATTGCCGAAATCAAACAAGGAGCTGGACTATGACCGCCCCCCTGCACAAAGACAGCTGGCAATATCGTCAGCTCAACGCCCTGAACCCCGGCCTGCAAACCCTGTCCGATGGTCTGACGGATCTGGTCGAAGAGGGGCATCCGGTTTTGGCCTGCACGGCCGATCTGCAATATTCCAATGGTCTGTCCAAGTTTGCGGAAGCGCATCCTGACCGGTTTCTGCAATTTGGGATCTCAGAACAAAACATGGTGTCTGCGGCGGCTGGCATGGCCGCTGCGGGGTCCATGCCGTTTGTGGCCACATTCGCGTCCTTCCTTGCGCTTTTGTGCTGTGAACAAATCCGAACGGATGTGGCCTATTCTGCGCTTCCGGTTCGGTTGGTTGGCCACCACACCGGGATCTCTTTGGGGTTTTATGGCACCTCGCATCATGCGACCGAAGACATCGCGATCATGCGGTCGATTGCCGATCTGACGGTGGTAGCGCCTGCTGACAATGCCCAGTTGCGCGCCGCCATTCGAGCCTCAGCCAACCATGCCCAGCCGATTTATTTTCGCATCGGGCGTGGGCGCGACCCGGATGTCTATGACGAAGATGCGCCGTTTGAATTTGGCAAAGCGATTTCACACGGCAATGGCGAGGACCTGACCATTATTGCGACAGGGTCGATGGTGCATCCCGCACTGGAAGCCGCGCAATCCCTACGGGCCGAAGGTCGTTCGGTCGGGTTTCTTGATATGCACACGATCAAGCCCCTTGATCGCGATGCAATCCTCAAAGCTGCTGGATACAGCCGCGCCATCATGACGGTTGAAGAACACACCGTTCTGGGGGGCCTTGGCGGGGCGGTGGCCGAGGTGTTGGCCGATGAAGGGGCAGGATGCCGCCTGATCCGACACGGGATCGAGGATGAATACAGCCTGATTGCGCCTCCCACGCATCTCTATGCGCATTATCGATTAGATGCCGATGGGATCGCGGCCCGCGCCCGCGAAGCGCTTGGCTAACCACGCGACACAGTAAACTTGCACCACGGGTCACTGTTCAACGCCCGTGGTGCATTCCCAGCCAACACGCACCTGAATAAATCTACGCGCGAGTGGTCGCCAAATCTCCTCCCCTTCGGTATATGATGTTTTATAAAATCAAATCCGGAACGAGCGCCCGCAAGCCATGCCAAAGTTAAGCCCCTCAAAGCCCGTAAAACTCTCCACCCGAATTCATAAGGAATTTCAGGATCTTCTGATTGCAGGGGAGTTTAAACCCGGCGAGAAGCTGCGGGTTGCTGATCTTGTGGAACAGACCGGCACCTCAATCACACCGGTGCGCGAGGCCTTGATTCAACTGGTCAGCGAGAATGCGGTGGAAATGTATTCGCCCCGCGCCTTTGCCATCCCGGCCCTGTCGCTGGATCGCTATCAGGAAATCCGCGCCATGCGCATCGCTCTGGAAGGCATCGCCACCGAGGCCGCCACACCGCGCCTGCGCCCGGATGAAATCGAACGGCTGCAACAGTTGCACGAGGCCTTTGTCGCCGCCGAAGAAAGCCGGGACGGCAAATCCACCCTGCGCAACAACCGCGAGTTTCACTTTTTGATCTACCGCGCCGCCAATATGCCACTTTTGCTGGCCACAATTGAACGGCTCTGGGCGATGATGGGCCCCATTCTGAACGTCTTTTATGAAAAGATGGAGACGGACTATACGGGCGCAGAAGAGCATTTGAACATTCTGGCGGCCCTGCGGGCGGGAGAGGCGACCAAAGCGGGGCTGGCCATGCAGAATGACCTGCGTCGTGGCGGGGCCAGCATGGAGGCTTATATCGCACAGAAAACGGAACTGGCCGACGAGGCCCGCGACAAATAAAATAAGGGCGCGCGTAACGGATGCGCACGCCTTTGTTATTGTGGATTAATCAAAGATTCCGGCGGTCTCGCCGCCATCCACGGGAATAATCGCACCGTTCACAAAGCTTGATGCGTCTGAAATCAACCATGCGACAACATCGGCCACCTCGCGCGGTTCCGCCAGGCGGGCGGCCGGGATGGTGGCCACAGTGGCGGCCAGCCGCTCTGGGTCATCCATGATTTTTTGCATCATCCGGGTGCCGATCTGTCCGGGTGCAATGGCGTTGAAGCGCACCTCGGACCCGTATTCCAGCGCCAGCGCCTGTGTCAGCCCGATCAACGTGGCTTTCGATGCGGTGTAGAGCGCCAGACCACGCTGCCCGACCAGACCTGCCACGGATGAAGTGGTGACAACGCTGCCTTTGGCCGCCCGAAGGCCCGGCAAGGCCAGCCGCGTCATCAGGTAAACGCTGCGGGCATTCACTGTCATGATCCTGTCCCAGTCTTCGGTCCGGGTCTCTTCAAACGGGGCTCGCAGCGACATGCCCGCATTGTTGACCAATCCGGCAATCCGCCCCTGTCCAAGGTCCATCGCACGGGTCACCGCCGCGTGACATTGGTCTTCATCTGCGACGTCACACTGTTGAAAAATCGCACCACATTTCTTTTCCAGCATTTGACCCGCCGCCTCGTCGCGCCCGGTGAACACCACCCGCTGCCCCTGCCCGGCCAAGGTTTCAACACAGGCTTGCCCAATCCCATGTGTGCCGCCCGTGACGATGATTATAGAGCTTTCGTTCATGCTTTGCTTTTCCCATTTGTCAGTGTTGATGCCACACGGTCCATCTTTTCCAAAGTCTCATCCATTTCGGCAGGGCCGTGCGCTGTGCCGATCATCAGATTGCCCCGCCCAAAGATCCAGATCCCCTCGGCCAGAAGTGCCTGATGCAGCCGCGCAAGCAATGCCGCGTCATGGGTCAGCGTATCACGATACCGTTCCGGCGGGGTTGCTGCCGCAAAAATCGACAGGACCGGCCCCAGCCCATCGGCGCAAAGGGGCAGGTTGTGGCGGCGAAAGATTTCGTTGAACCCGTCGGTTAAGCTGCGGCCATATTTGGTGATCCGGGCAAACGCCGCACCGTCGTCTTTTGCAAGCGTATCAATCGTTGCAAGGGCCGCGACCGCCGAAATGGCGTTCGAATTATACGTGCCCAGATGGCTGACCTGATTGCCCTCAAGAAGCGCCATCAGATCCCGCTTTCCGGCAAAGCCCGCAATGGGCATCCCACCGGCCATCGCCTTACCGAATGTACACAGATCAGGGGTGACCCCGTAATGCCCCTGTGCGCCGGACAGACCCAGCCGGAACCCGCTGACCACCTCGTCAAAGATCAACACGATCCCATTACGGTCACACAGGGAGCGCAGCGCCTGAAGATAAGCCGCACCACTGTCCATACAGCCATTATTGGTGGGATAGGGTTCCAAAATCAACGCGGCGATGTCACGACCATGATCCGACAGGATCGCCTCAAGCGCAGGCAAGTCATTCCACGGGGCGACAACCACATCAGACAACACAGTTTCCGGCTGTCCAGGCGTCATGCGCAAGGCATGGGGGCGGGCGTTCAGCCCACTATGGACCGAGGCTTTGACGCTGACATAAATGTTGTCGCCCCAGCCATGGAAATGCCCTTCGAACTTCAGCACCTTGTCGCGCCCGGTCGCGGCCCGCGCCAGCCGCAAAGCCGCCTGCACCGCCTCAGTACCCGAGCTGGTGAAACGGCACATATCCGCACAGGGCCAGCACGCGACCACCCGTTCGGCCAGCTCCAGTTCCGCCGGACAGGCCGCCCCGAACATGGTTCCCTGCCCCAGCGCGGCCTGAACCGCATCGACCACGGGCGCCGAGCGGTGACCAAGGATCAGTGCGCCAAACCCCATCATATAGTCGATATAGCCGTGGCCATCTGCATCGGTGACCCGGGCCCCTGTACCTTCGGTCAGAAACAGCCCGCGATGGTCAATGCGCCCCCCGCTGCCAATGCCTCCGGCCAGAACTTTCGACAGCCGCCGGGTTGCGGCCTGCGACATTTGTTGATCCCGCATCGTGGATCCTCCTTCTTTGAAACTCACAATGTTTTGCGCGCCAGCCAGGCCGTGGCCGCCAGCATCAGGATTGAAATCACCACCAGAAGCGATGACATCGCCAGAATGGACGGCTCGATATTGTCGCGGATTCCATCAAACATCTGCCGCGGCAGTGTTTTCTGCGCCGGGCCCGCGATGAACAAGGCCACCACCACCTCGTCAAACGATGTGGCAAAGGCAAACAGAGCCCCCGAAATCACCCCCGGCGCGATATTGGGTAAGGTCACGCGAAAAAATGCCGTCACAGGGGTCGCCCCCAGAGAGTTGGCCGCGCGCACCAGATTGGTATCGAACCCGCGCAATGTGGCCATCACCGGGATCACCACAAATGGCACGGCCAGCACAGTATGGGCCAGGATCAGCCCGGCAAAGGTGGCGACCAACCCCAGTTTGGCCAGAAAGAAATACATCGCCACACCAGACACGACCAACGGGATGATCATGGGCGAGATTACCACGCCCATCAGGAATTGCTGCGCCACCAGATTGCCGCGCGCAAATCCCAAGGCGGCCAATGTGCCAAGGATTGTTGCCAATGTGGCCGAGGCCAGCCCGATGATCAGGGAATTGACCAGCGCGCTCATCCAAGGGTCATACTGGAACACCTTTTCATACCATTGAAGGGAAAACCCCGGCAGCGGATAGCTGAGAAAACTGCCGGAGCTGAACGAGATCGGGATAACCGCAAGGATCGGCCCGACCATGAAAATCGCGACCAGCATGCTGAGCACCAGTTGGCCATTTCGCATTGAGAATAATGTTGTCATTTTGTCCGTCCTCACTTGTCAATTCCCACCAGTCGGCCAATGCCCACATAGCGACCCAGACCGATGTAAAGTGCCAGAATGCAGCTCAGCAGAATGAAACTCAGCGCCGAAGCCATGCCCCAATTCAGTCGGGTATCGGTGAAAAAGGCGATGAAGTAGCCGATCATCTGATCCTGAGCCCCCCCCACCAATGCCGGGGTGATGTAATAGCCAACCGCAAGAATGAAGGTCAGAAGACACCCTGCCCCGATCCCCGGCAGGGTCATCGGCAGATACACCCGCCAAAACGCCTGCACAGGACGCGCGCCCAATGATGCCGCCGCGCGCATGTAACTGGGGGGGATCCCCTGCATCACGGAATAAAGCGGCAACACCATGAACGGCAGCAGGATGTGAACCATCGCGACGTAAACGCCGAAGCGGTTGAAAATCAGCTCTAACGGATCGCTGACCAGTGACAGGCCGGTCAGAATGTCATTGATCAAGCCTTCGCGTTGCAGCACCACAATCCAGGCGGACGTGCGCACCAGAAGCGAAGTCCAGAACGGCAACAGGATGGACAACAGCACAACCACGCGCATCCGCGGCCCGGCCACCACCATAAAATTGGCCACCGGGAAGGCGATCAGCAGACAGACCGTTGTGACCACCACACTCACCCAAAGCGAGCGTAACAGAATATCAACAAAGATCCGCTGTTCAGGCTCGGTGCGCACCACGGACCCGCTGTCATCCACTTTCAGATCAAGCGCGGCAAGCAGATAGTACGCGGTGACAGGCGACGCCGCACGGCGCAGGGCGTGCCAGTACGGCATCTCGCCCCAGCGCGGATCCAGCCCGATCAAGGTGGCTTTGGGGTCAGCGGCAATCTCGTCCTGCATCCGGCCGATTTTGCGTGCGGATCCCATGATCAGTGTGCGATAGCCAGGCACTTCGTAATTCAACCGGCGCGCGGCCGCAGCACGTTCAGGGCGTAGGTCCGCGTTGCTCAGATCATTTGCCAAGGCACGGAATATCTTTGCATCCGGCAGCGCCTCACCTGGCCAATCCTCAAGGCTCTGCGCCAAAACCGGCAATCCGGCCCGCAGTTCGGGGTTTTCGACCGAGCGCGACAACATCACCAAAATCGGGCCAATAAACAGGACCGCGATAAACAGCAAAAGTGGCACAACCAATAGATGCGAGACGAGACGCTTGCGTCTGACATCCCGTCGAAATTCCTGCTTTTGGCCAGTTGAAATTGCGGACCAGGCCGGGTGTTCGCTTGTCACCGTCATCATATATTCCTTGGTTGCGGCAAAGCGCATGATCCACACGCGCTTTGCCTGCTTCAGATCAGTTGGCAAGCCATTGTGTGAAACGGGTCTGCAACTCTTCCTCGTGATCCACCCAGAATGCGGTGCTCAGCGCGACGGCCCCCTCAAGGTTATCGGGGTCGGTCGGCAATTGCGGTGCAATCTCCGGGTCAATCAAAGCGTTGGCCTCGGTATTGGTGACGCCATAAGGAATTTGATCGGTAAACACTTTCTGATTCGGAGCATCCATCGCAAAGCTGATAAACTTTCTCGATGTTTCCAGATCACCGCCTTTAACAACGGTCCAGAAATCCATAGCATAAAGTTGATTGGTCCAGGAAATGCCGAACTCACGGCCTTCTTTGTTGGCGTTGGCAATCCGTCCGTTATACGCCGCCGTCAGAGCCACATCGCCCGAAGCTAGCCATTCTGGAGCTTGCGCCCCGCTTTCCCACCAGACGATGTGATCCTTGATCTCGTCAAGCTTGGCAAAGGCACGATCGGCCCCTTCCGGCGTCGCCAAAACGTCATAGACATCTTCAGCTGGCACCCCGTCCGCAACCAACGCAATTTCCAGCGTCATCCGCGCCTGTTTGCGGAGGCCGCGCCCACCGGGCCAAGTCTCCAGATCCCACATATCGGCCCAACTGGTCGGTATCTTGTCCTGACGTGCGCCATCAAATCCAAGGACCAGCGACCAAACAAAAAAGCCAACACCGCAATCGGTGTCTTTGGCCTGATCCAAAAGCGATGTACCCAGCCCCAGATCAGCCGCTGAAACAGTTTCCAGCAACCCTTCATCACACGCCAAGATCATTTCGTTTTCGTCCATCTGCACGACGTCCCAGACCACGCTTCCGGTGTCGACCATGGCTTTAATCTTTGAGATGCCCCCCCCATAGGTGTCTTCGTTTACTTTGATGCCAGTAGCGGTTTCAAACGGCTCAATATAGGCAGCTCGCTGGGCATCCTGAAGTGATCCACCAAAACCCGTGACGGTAAGATCCTGTGCGCTGGCACTGGTGGCTGCGATCAAGGCATATGCCGTTGTAAGAAAAATTGGTTTCATGATTGTCCTCCCTCGTGACTTGTATAATATATTATATATCATACATCTTGACAAGCTAGTTATGTTGGCTTTGGTACTAATACCTTAGGAGTTGCAGGTTCCAATCCCGCGATTTACGGTTGTTTATCCAGGACACCGTTGAAAATCACACCCCTTCAGTCAATCGAAGGGGAGTTTGGATCTCATCGACAATCAAGGAAGCAATTGAGAACAAACGTCCCAGGCAGAATGAACAGGTGTTTTGGTGTTCAAAAAACAATCAGGCTGGCCCTTCCAAGAAGGCTACCTTGTGGCAGGTCAAACAGAGGTCCACATCTTTACCGATTACCGCTGGAACGATGGATCGGTGAGCCGCCGTTGGCATGTCGATCCTGATGGCTTTGATACTTGCCTTGCTGAGCTTCGCCCGTTTTCCCTGACGCCAAGTGACAGCTCAGATCAGTAGGAAAACCACTCTGAGTGACCCATGTTGCCATTGTAGTCACCGTATTCAACCATGATGCTGCGGGAATCGAAGTGCCAAGAGCCTCCTCCGGTCGGAAAGGCGATTTCTTGACCGCTTTCTGAGACGAATGTCGCGGGCCAGGGCATATGGGACCCGTAGACACGCTGGATGTAGCGGCAGGTTTGGTTCTCGCGATCGCAGGAGCGGATCGACCAGTCCCACTGCCGAGGCATATCCCGCTCCTTGTAAGACCGTCCCCAAAACCAGATCACATGGGTCCGGTTCAGCCACTCGTATTCGGGGAGGCTGGTGTCGAGTTCACCCTCCCCGCCGAGGTCACCCAGTTCGACCGGCACATGGGCGAAGGTGCAAACTCCGAAGGGTGGCAAGCTGGGCCAGGGCGTGATGCGGCGGATCATGGTGCGATAGGCCCGCACACAGACTGCGCTCGGGGGGAAGCCGCCAGCCATGCAGAGCATGATGGCGCAGTCGATGTCATAGGCCCGCGCCTTCTCCGGGGCTCCGAACACCGCCATCACCCCCATCGCCGCTGCCATCGCCTGTCGCTTCATGCCGCTCTCCCGCAAAAGTTGCGCGGACTATCGCGCAATATGTATTTTTATGCAATATGTCGTATTGACTCCATATGACTTTATGGCCTTAGTGTCGTGAAGTAGAAGGGCTCTCGTGGGGAGAGTCCGAATATGCCGATAGCGCGCAACCAGATCCTGATCACCATCGATGGTGTCAAAGACTTGTCCGAAAAGGGCATCGCGTTCCGCTGCCGGTATGAACTCGTGGGGTTCACGGACGATGGCAAGCCGCGCTACCAGTGCATCTACCTGCGCGAGGGCGAGCCGGAAGCCATTCTGGTCTCGACCCGGATCACCCCGCATGGGCCGGAGCCGCGGTATTTCAACATATGGCCGGGGCTCTTCAAACATCATTTCGAGTTCGGTGACGGGCGCGATCTGCGCTTTGGTCCTGACTATGAGCTCACCCTCGAGGAGCGCGGCTGACGTTATCGCCTTCGGCCGCGACGGCGCGGCCAGGACTTCCGGCTGGACCTTCCACGGCGCGAGGCCCGCATGGGCTGGTCTGGATGATAGCGCTGAGGCGGAAGTCACTCTGGCCTCGTTGAACGCTACGCCGCCATCCGGTCGCGGCGACATCCTCGCTCTGATCCAGACAACTGCCGTCCGCCACCAGGGGAACCGTGCCCTGCGCCAGGCTGGTCTGGGTGCCGACGACTGGCAGGTTCTGTTCCGGGCCCTGGTCGAGACCGAAAGCAGCTATAACCCGACTGCAGTGAGCCCGAAGGGCGCTTATGGATTGGGCCAATTGATGCCAGACACCGCCCGTGCCCTCGGCGTCGATCCGCACGACCCGTCCCAGAACCTCGACGGCGCGGCGCGCTATCTTCTGGAGCAACTCGCCACGTTCAAGGATATCGACCTGGCGCTGGCAGCCTACAACGCCGGGCCGCACCGCGTGGTCGAGTATTCCGGCATTCCGCCTTTCACCGAGACCCGCGACTACATCGCGCGCATCCACCGGAGCCGGTCCCAGTTGGCGGGCACATCCTTTTCCGCGCCGAACATCCGCGTCGCAGACCGCACCCCAAGTCGGACGCCGGTCCTCATCGATCTTCAGTAAAACAAGGGAACTTCGCATGCTTCGACATCGCTTCAGCCGCCTCTTGCCTGTCGCCACAACCCTGGCGGCTTTCGCAACGCCTGCCTTCGCGCAGGACTTGTCGCCGATCCAGACCATGCTGGAAACCGTCGAGGCCGCGCTCACCGGTCCCATCGGAATCGCGGTCGCCACGCTCGCGGTCATCGGCACCGGTTTCATGTGCATGATGGGACGGCTCAACTGGGGCTGGTTCGCCTCCGTCATCATCGGGATCGTGCTGATCTTCTCGGCCGGTACCATCGTCGACGGTTTCTCCTAAGGCTGGAGAATAGAGTTGGCAGAACGATCCCCCCTCTTTTTGGGCCTCGCCCGACCGCCCAAGTATCTGGGCTTGCCCGTAGGATACCTGGTGGTGCTGGCGACCGGGGTCGTTCTGCCGTTCATCTGGACTGTGAATCGGCATGCGAAATTGACCCACTTAGGTGGGTTATGAGCGAGTAAAATTGACCCACCTGTTTCGTTAACATCCGCGCTTCAAGTGCGGAGGAAAGAGCAGGTGTTATTGATGGAAAGTGTATCGAAGATCCGTCTGTGGGTGCTGGTTGAAGGGCGCAGTATCCGGTCTGTTGCGCGGGCGACGGGATTATCGCGCAACACGATCAAGAAGTATTTGAAGGATGAGAGCCCGCCGAGCTACCAGCGCCAGGCTCCACCGGTTCGGCACAAACTGTGCAACGGGTTTGATCTCCGGCTTCAGGAACTGTTCGATCAGGACCAGAAGCGACCACGTCGGGAGCGGCGAACGGCCCAGAAGCTTTATGAGCAGCTCGTGGTGGAAGGCTACACCGGGTCCTATTCTCCAGTTCAGCGATTTGTCCGCGATCTGAAGCGGGCTGGCGCCGGTTCTGGCGATGCTTTTATCCCCCTGCATTTTGCTGCTGGTGACGCCCTTCAGTTTGACTGGAGCGAAGAACGGGTTGTCCTGGGCGGCGTTGAACAAAAGATCTAGGTTGCCCATTTCCGCCTGTGCCACAGCCGCAAGCCTTTGGTGATCGCCTATCCCGGCGAAGCCCAGGAGATGGTTCTGGATGCTTTTGTGCAGGCACTGTCTTTCTATGGCGGGGTTCCACGACGGGTGATCATTGATAACCCCAAGACCATGGTGACCTATGTGTCCCGCTCGAAGGACCGGATATTCCATCCCCGGTTCCTGGCTCTGATGAACCACTATGTGATGGAACCTGTTGCCTGCACGCCCGCAGCGGGTTGGGAGAAGGGGCAGGTCGAGAACCAGGTCCAGTTTTTGCGCGGCCGGTTGTTTGTGCCCAAGCCTGCCTTTGAAGATCTTGATGCGCTGAACAACTGGTTGCGCCTGCGCTGTGAAGAACTGGCCAATCGTCCCCATCCCGAACAGCAGGATCGCACGATTGCCGAGGTGTTCGAAGACGAACGCGCCGAGCTGCGCCCCTTGGGTCGGCCTTTTGACGGCTATGTTGAGAAGACGGTTCGTGTCCGATCCACTTGCCTGGTTCAATATGCCAGCAACCGCTACAGCGTCCCGTCCCACTTTGCCGGTCAACATGTGTCGCTGCGCGCTTATGCGGGCCGGATTATGCTGGTGTCGGGCCAGGATATCATCGCCGAGCATAAGCGCCGCTTCACCCGCAACGTCAGCTACTTTGAACCCTGGCACTATGTTCCTCTGCTGGATCGCAAGCCCGGCGCCCTACGCAATGGCGCACCCTTCGTGGACTGGCAACTGCCTGAGGCCATGCACCAGATCAGGGAACATTACATGGCAGACAAGGGCGGGGATCGGGAGTTCGTTGATCTGCTTCTGCTCGTCCAGGATCACGGGATCGAGGTTGTCGAGATGGCTTGTGAACTGGCCGTGGCACAAAACACCCTCCGCCTGCCCGCCATCATCAACCTGATTAACCAGTTGGTGGAGCCGGTCATCACGCCGCTCAGCGAAGCCTATGCCTATCCGCAACTGACCCTGCGACCCGAGGCCGACTGCAAGCGCTATGAGATCCTGTGCTCGACTGAGGAGGTTGCCGCATGAACGCCCTGATCGACCAACTGACCGCCCTGAGGTTGCACGGAATGGCAGCTTGCGCACATGATTTGCTGTCCGCGCGCAAGCCACCAAGTCTGACCACAGCGATAAAGCAACTGATCGACGCGGAGACTGTAGAGCGGCGGGCGCGCTCTATCCAGTATCAAATGAGGATCGCGAAGTTCCCCCATCATAAGGACTTCGCCACCTTCGATTATGGTGCTGCCGCCATCACCCAGACCCAGATCGAACCGTTCTGCACAGGGCAGTTCACCCAAGAGGCGCACAACCTCATCCTGGTGGGCGGAACCGGCACCGGCAAAACCCATATCGCCATCGCTTTGGGCACCACCCTGATCACCAACGGCAAGAAGGCACGCTTCTTCAACGCCGTCGATCTGATCAACGCCCTGATCAAGGAACAGGCCGAGGGCAATGCCGGGAAGATCATCCGGCAACTCTCGGCTCTGGATTGCGTCATCATCGACGAGCTGGGCTACATCCCGTTCCCCAAGTCTGGCGGAGCATTGCTGTTCCATCTGATCAGCAAGCTCTACGAGAAAACCAGCGTCATCATCACCACCAACCTGGAGTTCGGAGAGTGGGTCTCGGTCTTTGGCGATGCCAAGATGACCACCGCGCTGCTGGATCGCGTCACCCACCATTGCGCAATCATCGAAACCGGCAACACGTCCTATCGCTTTGCTCAGAGCAAAAGCCGCAGAGAAAAGTAACCGTCCCGAAAGCAAAGCCCCCAGACGGACTCGCTATATGAGGGCGGCCCGCCTGGGGGCTTTGCGCCACATGGGGTGGGTCAATTTTAAATGCTGAAACCGGGTCAACTTTGAACGCTCATTGACATTCGCTTGCAACCAAGACAGGAACTGGCCTGCATAAAGACAATAATTGCGCACGACAGTCGGACTGTAGCGCTGTTCTTGCAAAGCCTCGCGAAGTTTCAGAAGTGCTTTGGGGGGTGATGATAACATCGGGTTCTCCTTGGGTTGGTTAACCCAACCAAGAAGCCCCTAGCTAAAGTTCGAAAGCAAATTGCCCTCGACTGATCCTGCAAACAACCGCCGTTCGCGCAAAGCGCAGCAAATCCAACGAAAGAGCCCTCAGCCGCCATCCCCCAGCAGGTGGGATGCTGCAGGCGCACGAGGTCGGTCACAGCCCAAAGCAGACCGTGCGGTAGCCAAGGAATTGAAGATACAAAGGCTTATCTGATTTTCCACCTCAGTTTACCATGCTATGTACTTTGAGCGTTTTGTTGCGCAGCTTAGGAGGCAGATAGATGGCACTTAAGCTACCAGATCAGAGATGGACTTCCCTTGATCGAAAGCCAAATCGCTGCGGCAAAAGATGGTTCACATTTTGGCATTGATTCCAGCAACTTAAAGGTTCTGTTGCAGGGCGAAATTTACCAAGGGATGGCCATCATAGAGATCAATAGTAAAATTGACACAGGAGCATTTGCGAGAGTTCAACATGCGGTTCGGGCCAAGACACTAGACTTCATAGGTGTTTTGCCCAATACTCAGTTGCGTTCCCCTATTGTTCTCCAAGACGCCCAAATATGCACGTTCGGTCCAGTTGGGCCAACAAAGCAGTTCTAGCGCCAAAAAATCATGAGCTAGCAGCCGCTGAATGGATAGCGCCCTGAATGTTGAGCAGGAGGCGACCAGTTGCATCTAACGTGTTTGACCACCACGCGATAAAGGATCATTATGCTATTTATCCGAGCAAAAATCTTATTAGCACCATTTTGCTCTTAACAGGAGTCGCCCTCCATGAAGGCAGTTGTTACGGTTATTGCTTTTTTACTGGCTTGCCTAGCCGTTGCAACATTGTGGTCAATTGTCGCGGCGCTTGGGTCGCCGCGGGACATAGGCTTTACCGCGTTTATGGTGCAGACTGGCACGATTTTTGGGCTTGTAACCACCGCTAGCGCCGTTCCGGTCTTGGCAGTTTACGCTGTTGCGACCCACCATAACATGGTCAGTTACCACTTGGCGGCTATGGTGGGATTTTTTCTGGGTGCCGGATTGTTCGTCGTATTTTTCTCGACTTGGTTCTCCGGGTCACGCGTGCTCGAGTACATTAAGCTGATCAGCGCTGGTGGCGGATTAGGGCTATTCGGCGGGATGACCTTCTTATTTTGTAAGTTTCGCTTAGGCCAAATGGTGAGCAATCGAAAATTTGCTCGTTAAGGCTGGCGCTGATGACATCGAAAGTAGTAGCTTCTTAGATGCATTCAAAAATACGGAGAGGCTGAAATGCTCCACCGTCTGCGCCAACCAAAGGTACCCAGTCACATCAAGTTTGCGCGGGTAGTGAGATCGATTTGGGCTGAGGCCATGATATTCGGTTTAGCCCTCTCAGTAAGGCCTGTCTTATCAGCGTTGCAGCCAAAGCTGAAATGCCAAAACCGCAGTCATAATCAAAAAGAAACAGCAAAGACCCAGCCCAGCGGATCGCGCGGTGGACTTGAGTCCGGGCCGCATAATGGTTTGCGCCATACGGGATTTGGTCCCGCTGCGCTGAATGGCGTTCTGTACCGCCTGAATAAACCAGCCCCAGATGGCCGGTTGAGCAAAAGCAAAGGCAATTCCACCCAGCAAAACAAAACTAACTTTTGAGACTCGCGCTGCCAACTCTCTGTCGCCACCATAGAATGGAAGAATAGTCTCTCCCACAACGCCAAGCGCGATAAGAAGAACAAAAAAAATAGCGGACAGTTTCAACATATTAGGGTTTTAAGCAGCGCCATCACCGACGGCAAGTCTCGTGCTGCCCAAGAACTTCATATCATCATGGCCAAGCGCAGTAAGCTCTGCGAGTGAGGGTAAACTCGACCAGCATGTCAGGCCAGGCATCGCGATACGTCGCGTGCCATTTTTCGAGAGTTGAAACACCGCTACAGGTTGTCCCAGTCATCAAGGTTGTAGAGAAACCCGAACAACGTATCCGCGCAGCGGGCCAGACCCTGAGTGTTGTTGCCTGTCCCCCAAGGGTCACTGGCCGTTTCCCAAAGATATACGGCATTGTCCGTTGGGTCGGTGCCATTGGCCAAAAGGTTGGTGTGGCCTGCGTCTGCTGTGCCGATAAACACCATATCATGGGGAAAGCGGTCGGGAAATTCACGGCCTTTTCGAAATATCTCGAAGTTGTCGATGACAGATTGCAACGGTTGGAACGGCACCTGTAGTTCATGTTTGGTCTGTGCGCCGTCTGGCCAAGTCGCCAGAAAGTAATAGCCAAACCCATGTTCAAATTCGCCAGCCGTTTCCAACAGTTCTTTGTACTGGGTGGGCAGACGACAACCCGTCTTTTCTAACAGCTTTTCGAAATGCGCCTTGTTCCAAAACAGGGTGGCAGGCGCATAATCGGGGTCCTTTTTGAAGCGGGACAAAGCCATATCGAGCGTGATTTCCATGTGATCGCCTTAATTTAGTGGCCTTCGGGCTATACTTGCACCACCAAAGTGCGGAACGCCACCGTTGCGAACGCGGGCCGACTGACGGGCTTGTTGGCAATCGCCATCCCAATGGGAAGACCAGAACCAGATGGCGCCCATGTCCGCAAGGTCAATGGACAAAACAAGGTGTCACCACCTAAAATCGCCGTTGTCATATCAATCAGACAAGTCGCCGTATCTTGTCACGGCGGGCCTGTTCTGCGAGACCAAAGTCACCGGTTTCAGCGTTGGTAGAGCGGTCCCCGCGCATCGGTAGTTCGACGCAACCTTTCGCTGCGTTGGAAACTGGTCAGTTTGAAGCGGTCAATAACAAGACAACCGAAACCCTTGACAACTCAGCTGCCAATAAGGTCGCATTCAACTTTTTCAGTCCGGATCGTTTTTTGGGTCATAAATACGCTGACTTTGATCGCTACAACACATTGGGGAAACTAGATGCAGCAACGGCGCCTTTGGCAGATGGCCCTATCACTCTTCCTCTTGGTACCCAGTACGATACATGCGCAAAACCCCAGCTCCTTGGAAAAATCCACCATCGAACGTCTTGAAATCGCTACAGATTGGCTGGTGCGCAACGGTGCGTTTGTCCTGGATATGCGCGGCAAGGAATTCCTGAAATCCAAGCTGACTGAACAGGGGCCGGTTCTTTTGTGGGTTACCCCGCAGGTGGATACCAAAGACACAATTGCCCAGTTCCGTATCAAAGCAGGCGGATATAACTACGATATCGAAGCCATCTACCGCGAAACCCTGAACGATCAAAAAATTGTCTATTGGGTCACCCATATCACCGCACAAGACTGGGTAACCCCGCTGCGCGGTTGCCGTTTCCATATCAGCACACCGCAAGATGATGGCAAACAGATTGTACTGCTGTCATCAGAACGGTTTATTCCGTCATATAAAACCGCCAAAGGGGTGGTCTTTGCCTTGCCGCAGGATGATCTGGACATCCTCTATAAACTGCAGGCATGGCGCTTTCCAATGTGTTTTTCCGGAACAGATTTATCTAAGAACGAAGTCACCCATGATGCACAAGGCAGGCTGACGACTGCTCCAGCGACATCCTTTGAAGGGGGCTGTTGCACTAACCATTGAGAAGTACCTCACACCTTTACATGGCACAATATATGCATTTAGGGCGTCCAAATGTTGTCGATATCAAGATGACCGGGGACCGTAACCTTGATGAAGCCCTTGCTAATGGAGCATCCTTTCGAGCGAACACGCCTCAAGGCTATAGTTGGCGCCGCGGCAATGATGGGACAAGCATGTTGAAGCTGGTTGTGAGTGTTGCACTGAGGCGGTGGGTGACGCTAGTGATCAACCTTCGCCTGCCAGTTCGGACTTGATGCCGGTTGGGTTCACCTTGGCCCGGGTCGCTCGCAGCCCAATCACGACAGTCAGGCAGGGCGCAGCGCAAGCGCCGCTGCGAGCGCGAAAGCCTCCCGAAAGCGGACCTTCAAGCCTGTAAAATTGATCCAGGCGATACTGCGATCAGTGTAGACGTCAGCGACGCGGAGATAGCAACCTTTGCAAAGTAGTGGAATCTGCCAGCCAGGCGGCGGTCCCATGCTACACGAGCAACGGATGGAGCAGACCTTCGCCGCAAGTGCAGCCACTAACCATCATCGAACGGACGGGATGCGGACAAAGCGCCATTTCGCTGCGGTTGCTCCAATGGCTGCTTACGGGGATCAGTCTTAATCCTTGCCCCAGATGGCAAGACTTTCAGGGATTGTGTTGATCCCTCGCTTTTCCAATTCTTGCAGCAACTTTCGGGGTTTCGGTTCATTAACCTCATGTTCTAGCCCGACGATGCATGTGAGATTTGGCAATAGGTCTAGGTCGACCGCAGCCTTGTTTGTAACTGGAACTGGGCCATCACCGCCCCCTGGATCCCAGAAGGGCACCATCTGCTCGATCACGCCACCTCCCCCCCCATCAAGGCCCGATTTTTGGGTCAACACCTCGACATGGGAGAGCAACTCACCTGGAATCGCGAGGTTTTTGAAGTAGGTCATGGCTTCAGGGATAACGTCGTAGCCATCATCCTCAATGGAGAATTCGCGTTTCGTCCATTCTTCTGCAAATTGCCGGATGTCAAAGAGCGGGAGCAGGCGCTTTTGGACATACATCAATTCGTCAATCACCATGAGCTTCAAGCCAATATCTTTGAAGCGGTTGTCAGACGCCTTGGGCATTGGAAAGGCAACCGGTTGCGTCTTGATGGCGTCAGCCTTCGCCAAAGCCTCCTTAAGGGGCGCGGCAAGGTCCACGGGCAAGGCCCTTTCGATTATCTCTACCGTTTTACGCGCGCCGTTGGCTTTGGCGAGGTGCTTGGCAGCGGCGGTGAATTGCTCCGCTCGGACCGAGTCAAATCCGGTTTCAATCTGTTTGAGCCGCGCCTTCGCCGCTTTAAGTCTTTCGCGGCTGAATTGCTCTGCCTGCTGAGGGGAGATCGAATTGTCCGGCCCGTCAAAGCCCTCGGCAATTCTGGCCTCTTCACGTGCGATGCCGTCCAGCGCCTTTTGAGCCTCTTCTTCTGCCGTGCCGATTGTCAGGTCCAAAGGATCAAAGGCAAAAACCCGTGCTAGGTTGGAAAGGTTTTCACGCGGCCAGACTGCCGCGTCCGCCAACACATGCGCCATAATCTTTGGACCGTACTTCTGAAACGGATCTTCGCGCCACGCGTAAAAACCTGTCATGTTTTGCCCGATCCAACCATAGGGACCGCGTTCGGGATCGTGGCCGGGATCTCGGAAAATATCTTGGATCAAACTCCCGGCCTCATCGACGAGACTGGGATGATCCCCTAGGATCGAGACGATCAAGTTGGAGTCGAGGTAAGCAAAGCGCCTCAACAGCTTCGGAACTAGGTGTGCGGCCTCCGCGCTCAGGCGTCTGCCCTGGGGGCCAAAATCCGTATGATGGAAGTAGCTGAGCAGCGCGGCTTCAGCCACCTCGCCAAGGGTGCCTTTAGCGCCCGGCAAGGGCGTGTTTGTCATGACCCGGTCGGGCACATCCAACAGGGCGCGGATCAACTTCAGGTGTTCAGCGTGGATCAGGTTAAGCTGCTGTTGCGTCGCTTGCCGTGCACCGTGGCCAGTCAGGTACTTGCCAGAGGCGAAGCAGATCGCAAAGCGGTAGACCGACACGTCGGTGCTGTTTCCGTCAACGTTGGAGCTACCGAAAAGCCTGTTGAAAAGACCCCTTGGCTTGGGCGCAGGCTCAGACCCCAGAACAGCACGCAGGTTGACTAAGTGATCTTGGAACATCCCTTCATAATCTGAAACATCGCGACCGATGCATTTGGCCCAGTCAGCATGAATGAGTTGTACGGTTGCACTATTGAAGTCGGAATCGACGAGATGTTTTGACGTAAGAAGGACCACAATATTATCCTTATCGGTTTCCCCAATCATTTAACCCAGCGCTGATGATTGCAAAAGTAGACTTTCATGCAAAGCGCAGCATCCGGTAAAATGGGCTCGTTTCTGGCTTGCGGCGATGCACCAGCAGAGTTGCAGCGTGCGCGCACATGTTCCCGGTCCTCAGAGGACGCCAGCCCAAAGTGACCGATGCGAAGCAAGGTTGGCTCTCGTTGCCGCACATGCACAAATCGCGCCTCGACTTCCCGGAACCGGACATTCAAGCTGTCAAACGCGGCTTTTTGCCTTCAATGTCGGCAGTGATCTTCGAGTCCGGGGAAGCTCTCTCGCAAAGATCGCCCGCGAATTGGGCGTGACTGACTCTGCTGTCACCTTGGTGGGCAAGAGAATGTGCCGGTCTGCAAAGATCGAGCAGGCTTTGGCCGAGGCTTTACAAACTACGCCAGAGCAGCTTTTCCCAGATCTTTGCGAAAGAGGACAAAGAGCCCAGACTTCTGGGTTGCTGGATCGCAGCTAGAGTCCGCTTTTGGGAAGTGAGAATTTCTGAACCGGTGAACACCGCCAATACTGGACTTTTACCAATTGGCAGTTGTCTGCCGTGCGGATTTCCTAAAGCGGACGTTGCTCAACGACGTTGAGGCGATCTTTTGGCTAAACGGTTGAGTGCTTTTCATTCACTTTGCAGATTTTGGCGTGCATCGTTTGACGCCTTGCGCATATTTCGCGCGAACAACGTGACATCGATTTCTGTCGCGATGAAGGTCGCGCCAATTTCGCGGCATTCTTGTTGCAAACCCTGATCCAGCGTCAAAATGCCAGCGGCCTTGCCTGAGGCGACGATCTTTTCCATCGCTCCCAGTACGGCTGCTTTAACCTCAGCTGCGCCCGCCTGACCAATGAAGCCCATATCTGCCGCCAAGTCGGAGGGGCCAATAAAGACGCCATCGAGTCCATCGACTTTCAGGATGTCATCAAGGGCCGCCATGCCTTTTTGGTTTTCGACTTGTGCCAGCAAACAGATTTCATCGCGCGCGGTGGTCAGATAGTCACCAATTGCGGCAAAATCAGACGCCCGTGCGAGGGCCGATCCAACGCCGCGCGCACCGTGGGGGGGATATGTGACAGCATCGACGAGCTCTTGGGCTTGCTCAGCACTTTCGACCATCGGGATCAAAAGTGTCTGCGCACCCGCATCAAGCAGCTGTTTGATGATCCAGCTTTCCCCAATCGGGGGGCGCACAACCGCATGACTGTCGCGCGCCGCAAGGACCTGTAGTTGTGCCACAATAGAGCGCAGATCGTTGGGGGCATGTTCGCCGTCAATCAACAGCCAATCGAACCCCACGCCAGCGCTTATTTCAGCGATATAGGGGTCGGCAAGGCCAAGCCAACAGCCGAGTTGCACTTCACCTTTTGTGATGGCGTGTTTGAATGGATTATGGGGGGCGGGCATGATGTTGGTCCTTTAGGCGAATGAGATATCAACGTGGCCGAATGGGCCAAAGTCGGCGGTGATCTGGGCGCCAGGCGGGCATTCAACGGGGCGAATGAAACTACCCGAAAGGATGATCTGACCGGGTTCGATGCTTTGGCCATACTGCGCCATGCGGCGAGCAAGCCAAACCACGCTTTCAACCGGATCATTCAGCACCCCTGCCCCAAGGCCGGTTTCTTCCACCTCGCCGTTTCGCGACGTGATGGCCCCGACCCAGCGCAGATCAAAGGCATCGATGGCGTGTTTCTGTGGGCCCAGCACAACACCCGCATTCGCGGCATTATCGCTGATGGTGTCAAAAACCTTACGCGTTTCCCCAGTCTGCGGGTCTGCGCGCAATATCCGCGTGTCGAGGATTTCAATAGAGGGCGCAACATAATCCGTCGCCGCAATCACATCGTCACGGGTGACGTTGGCACCCCCCAAGGGGGACTTCAGCACAAACGCAATTTCGGCCTCGATCCGTGGTTGGATAAACCGACCCGCCGGCACAGTCGCGCCATGATCAAACGCCATGTCGTCAAACAAGATGCCACTGTCAGGGATATCGATGTTCAGCGCATATTGCATTGCCTTGGACGTCAGCCCGATTTTCCAGCCAATGACGCTGCGCCCCTCGGCCAGCTTTGCGCGGTAGATCGCGTTTTGGACGGCATAGGCATCGTCCATCCCCATTTCGGGATGGGTCTTGGTCAACAGCCCGATTTGTTCGCCCGAACTTTCGGCGTCCAACAGATCAGCGGCGGCCTGAGCATGATCTTGCGGAGTCATAGGCGTTCGTCCTCGACGGAATTACGCAGGGTGCCGATGCCGTTCACCTCAACCTCAACCACGTCACCGGGCTTGAGGTATTGCGGTGGGTCAAGACGCGCGCCGGACCCCGTAGGTGTGCCTGTGACGATGATATCGCCGGGTTGAAGCGTCATGAACGTCGAGATGTACTCGATTTCACGGCGGATCGGATGCATCATACGGGACAGCACATCGTCTTGGCGAACCTCGCCGTTCACCCGTGTGATGATACGCGCATCATCAAGCTGGCTGGCATCGGTGAACGGAACCAGCCACGGGCCAATCGCGCCCGATTTGTCCCAGTTCTTGCCCTGCGTGACGTTGAATTTCGCGTGACGCACCCAGTCGCGGATCGTGCCTTCGTTGCAGAGCGTCAGCGCGGCGATGTGGTCGTAAGCATCGTCTTGGCTGATGCGGCGGCCCGTCTTGCCGATAACAATCGCGACCTCGCCTTCGTAATCCAGTGTTTCGTTTTCAGGTGGGCGGATCAACGGGCGATTATGGCCGGTGAACCCGCTGGCAAAGCGTGGGAACAGGGACATGTATTTCGGCTGCTCGGACCCGTCTTTGTATTCGGCGTTGCGATCGGGGAAGTTCACGCCGACGCACAGGATACGCGGAGCATTGGGCAGCACCATTTCATATTCGAACTCCGAGTGCGTGGCAGGCTTGCCTTGGGCAGCCTTTTCCAACGCGTCGAACCCACTCGCCTGAATCACATCCAGCAGGGTCGGCCACTGCGGAAAATCACCGTTTAGGGCAATCATGCCACCGTCAGTCACGGCCCCGTAAAAGGTTTCTCCATTTACGGTGTACGTCGCGTATTTCATTGAATTTGCTCCCAAACTTCTTGAATGACGGCATGGGCCATCATCACATCATCACGTGTTGTATCGAATTGGCCCACTTGGAACCGGATGATTTTGCGGCCCTGAAACGCACCTTGCGTTAGGTAAATACGCCCGTCATCGTTCAGCGCATCCACCAGCCGTTGTTGCGTCGCATCATCACCGGGGCAGCGGAACGAAAACAAGCTCAGGATCGGGTCGGTTGTGATCTCAAACTCGTCCAATTCGCGGATCGCCTCGCATAATTCTTGCGCCCAAGCGACGTGATTTCTGATGCGACTGCGCAACCCTTCAAGCCCGTAGGAGCGCAGCAGGAACCAGATTTTCAACGCACGGAACCGACGCCCAAGCGGGATCGTCCACTCAGAATAATTGGTCACAATGTCCCCCGTGGTCTTCAGATACTCGGGTTCGATTTTCAGTGTGTTCAACTGCGGCGTCGCATCGCGCAGGAACTGGATCGAACAGTCAAACTGCGCGCCAAGCCATTTGTGCGGGTTGAACACGATGCTGTCGAACCCGTCGACGTCATCCCAGAACTCGGCCCTGAATTCAGGGCAGATCATCGCAGAGCCGGCCCAAGCTGCATCAAGGTGTGTGTAAAGATCGTGCGCCTTTGCTACCGCCAAAATCGGGCCCAGATCGTCAGACCCACCGATGCCCGTCCCGCCTGTGATGGCAATGATCCCGGCGGGCGTATGGCCTGCGGCAATATCCGCCACGATAGCGGCGTCCAATGCGCCCGCGTCCATCCCAAAGCGCGCACCCTCACCGGGGATTTTCACCAGATTGGCCTGCCCGATCCCGGAAACCCAGCACGCGCGGTCAATCGATGAATGAACCTGATCGGAACAGTAAATACGCAGATGCCCCTTGCCGGATAGCCCGTCCATGTTGCCTGTGTATCCCGTCGCGCGTTCGCGCATTGTCAGCACCGCAGACAGGGTCGCCGACGACGCGCTGTCTTGGATAACGCCGGTGAACCCGTCCGCCAGCCCAAGGGCTTGGCGCAACCAATCCACCATCACGCCTTCGACCTCGGTCGCGGCGGGGGATGTTTGCCACAACATGCATTGCGCGGCGACTGAGTTGACCAGTTGTTCAGCCAGCATTGAGGGAGGTGCCGCGTTGGCCGGGAAATACGCAAAGAACCGCGGGTGCTGCCAGTGGGTCATGCCGGGCATCACGATGGATTCAAAATCTTCCAAAATCGCAGACATATCCTCGCCTGCCTCAGGCGGGGTCACCTGCAACTGCGCGCCAATACCCCCAACAGCGGTTCGGGCACGCACGGGGCGATCACGCAGCGTTTTGTGATACTGCGCGCTCCAATCCGAAATGTGTTTACCCCAATGGGCGAATTCGTCCCAATCCATGCCTTACTCCTCCGCCTCAATCCCACCCATGCAGATGTATTTGATTTCCATGAAATCATCGAGCCCGTGACGCGACCCTTCTCTGCCAAGGCCGGAGGCTTTGACCCCGCCAAATGGCGCCTCGGCTGTGGAAATCAGGCCTGTGTTCACACCAACCATGCCGTAGTCCAAGCCCTCGGACACGCGCCAAACTCGCGCGTGATTTGTGCTGTAGAAATACGATGCAAGGCCGAATTCCGTGTCGTTGGCGGCGTTTACGACCTCTGCCTCGGTTTCGAATTTGAACAACGGCGCAACGGGCCCGAAGGTTTCTTCGGTCGCGACGGCCATGTCCTCGCTCACCCCTGTAAGGATGGTTGGTTCAAAGAATGTGCCACCCATCTCGTGCGTCTTGCCGCCCAGCGTGACAGTCGCGCCCTTGGCTGTCGCATCCGCGATATGATCGCTGACTTTGGCGATCGCTGCGGTGTTGATCATAGGGCCGAATACGATCCCTTCGTCAAAACCGTTTCCGGTGGGCAGGGTCGCGACTTTCGTGGCGAGCTTTTGCGCAAAGGCATCATAGACGCCAGCCTGCACGTAAATACGATTGGCGCAGACGCAAGTCTGCCCATTGTTGCGAAATTTTGCGATCACGGCGCCCTCGACAGCGGCATCAAGATCGGCGTCATCGAACACGATAAACGGCGCGTTGCCGCCCAGTTCCAAACCCAGTTTCTTGATCGTCGGCGCGCATTGCGCATAGAGCTTTGCGCCAACGCCCGTCGACCCCGTGAAGGTCAGCTTACGTACGCTTGGGCTGTCGGTCATGACTTTGCCGATGGTTGCAGCGTCGCCTGTGATAACAGAGAATAAGCCGCTCGGCAGGCCTGCTTCTTCGGCCAAAATGGCCATTGCGATGGCCGAGAATGGCGTCAATTCGGATGGCTTCAGAACCATCGCGCATCCGGCCGCAAATGCGGGTGCCGCTTTGCGGGCGATCATGGCATTGGGGAAATTCCATGGCGTGATCGCCGCGACCACGCCAATGGGTTGTTTGACGGACAGAATGCGTTTGTCAGGTGCATGGCCCGGTGTGATCTCGCCATAGGCGCGGCGGGCCTCCTCGGCGAACCATTCGATGAAGGATGCGCCATAGGTCACCTCGCCCTTGGCTTCTGCCAGCGGTTTGCCCTGCTCTGCGGTCAGGATGCGGCCAAGATCGTCTTGATTGGCCATCATCAGGTCAAACCAACGGCGCAACACAGTGCTGCGGTCTTTCGCGGTGCGTGCGGCCCACGCTTTTTGGGCCACCTGTGCCGCGTCTATCGCTTGGGTCGTTTCCGCCGCGCCGAGATTTGGCACAAATCCGAGCGCCTCGCCGGTGGCCGGATTTGTCACTTCAATCCCGCCGCCATCCGCTTCGATCCAACGGCCCCCAACGGGGGCCGCCTGACGCAACAGATCACGGTTCTTCAAACCCAAATCCATCATGGTGCGATGATCGGGCTGGCTTTGATCTCGGAGACCTTCTGATCAACACCAACAAACGGCGTGCCATGTTTGAACCAGCTTTCCGGTGCCGCAGCCCCCCAAAGAGTCTGACGCTGCGGGTCCTGCAAGTCCCATTTGATCGGCTCAAGATCAGGGTCAACCGTCTGATAATCCGAGCAATAAATCTCAATCCGGTGACCATCCGGGTCGAGGACATAGAGGAAGAACGCGTTGGAAATGCCGTGGCGGCCGGGCCCGCGTTCGATGTTGTCGACGTAGCCTGTTGTGGCCATCAGATCGAGCAGGTCGATGATGTTAAGCGGTGTCGGCACCCAGAAGGCAACGTGGTGCATCCGCGGCCCCGTGCCGTTGGTGAACGCCATATCATGCACGCCACCCTTGCGGTGCATCCATGCGGCCCACAGCTTCTTGCTGTCGTCATCCTCGGTGTATTCCGTCACGCGGAACCCGAAATCGCTGTAGAAATCAACGGAGGCATCCACGTCGTGGCTAAAGCAGTTGAAGTGATCGATCCGCAGCGGCTTTACACCGCGGTACAGCGCATATTTCTGATGGATCGGCGCGAGGCGATCCATCTTGTGATAGAATTCCAGCGGAATGCCCATGTTGTCTGACGTCAGCAAGGTGCGGCCTTGAAAGGGGCGTTCGACCCAGGATGTCGGGCGGCCTTTACCCTTGAAATAGGCCTCTGCGCGGTCCAGGTCAGCCTCATCAAAGGTTTTGAAACCCATGACCTCAACCGTGCCCGGCTGGTCGGATTTTTGCAAAATGATGCAGTGGTGGCCGCGTTCTTCCATCGCCCGCAGATAGACGTGGCTTTCGGATTCGTCCGTGATCTGAAGGCCGATGATCTCAGTGTAAAACGTGCGCGACGCGGCAAGGTCTTTCACGTTCAAACACACATGGCTGAGGCGGATCGTGTTGAAATCGGGGTATAGATTTGGTGCGGGAACTGGCATTTCAAGTCTCCTATTGAACGGGGAAGATGACATTCGTCTGGCCAGTGCCAGAGGACGGGAAGTATTCGGTCACGACTTCGCATTTTGCATCGTAGCTATCCCAACCGAGCGCGCCATAGAGCATCGCGGTGTCATGCATCGAGCCTTCGCCACAGCAGAATTCGGCGTATTCCCCCAGCATCTTGAGGAAGGTCGCATGATCGCCGCGCTGCCACATGTCCAGCACGTGCAGATCCATCTGGCGGTTAAACTCCGAACTGATCGTGAACGTGCCGTTGTTGGCGGCGTAGTCCTTGTTCGGCCAGATTTTGTGGCTGAGAGAGCCGGACGCAACGAGAAGCACCTTACAGTCTGACGCTTCAACGGCGGCGCGGATCGCTTCGCCGACAATGCGGCTTTCGTCATGGCCGTGCACCGTGCACCACGCAGCGACCGACACGACCTTCATGTCGTGGGCGCGCGACATAAACCGCATCGGAACAAGCGTGCCGTATTCCAGCTCAAGACTGTCCAGCTTGTGGGACAATGTGTAGGCGCCGCGCTCTGACGCCTCTTTGGCAATCGCGTCCCCTAGATCCGGGTTACCTTCATAGGCATAGGGCATGTTCTGGATGAACTGCGGGAATTCGTTGGATGTAAACAGCCCTTCGAACCGGTTGTTGGCGTTGATGTGAAAGCCGGCATTGATGACCCAGTGGGTATCAAGGATCACAATCGTGTCGGCCCCTAGCTCTTTGGCACGGCGTGCGATTTCAAAGTGACCGTCAATGGCGCTCTGGCGCTTGCCCTTAACCGGGCCGTCCTGTTCGGACATCAGCATTGTCGGCACATGGGTGCACTTGGCGGCAAGAACGATCTCTCCCATCAGAGGGCTCCTAACTTGGTGATTTTATGTTGTCCGGTGGCAAAGCCGATGTGTTTTTGTTCCATGTAGAACTCAAACGACCAGTCACCGCCGTCGCGCCCGATGCCACTGGCTTTGACGCCGCCAAACGGCGTGGGCAGGTGGCGGACGTTTTCGGAGTTGACCCAGATCATGCCAGCCTCAAGGGCTTCGGTGAAGCGTAACGCGCGGGTCAGATCGTTGGTCCAGACATAGCCGGTGAGGCCGTAATCAATGTCGTTGGCCATTTCCAAGGCTTCTTCTTCCGTGGAAAACGGGATGGACGTCAGCACTGGGCCAAAGATCTCCTCTTGGGCGATACGCATCTGGTTGTTGGCGCCCGTAAACAGCGTCGGGCGGATGAAATACCCCTCGTCCCCGACCGTTACACCGCCTGCGGCCACTGTCGCGCCGTCTTCTTTGGCGATGTCAAAATAGCTGGTGACTTTGTTGAAGTGTTCCTCAGTCACCAAAGGCCCGATTTCCGTCGCTGGGTCTAGCGGGTGGCCAACTTTGATATTGTTGACGCGGGCGACCAGTTTTGCCTCGAATTCCTCGCGGATCGTATCTTGGATCAGCAGGCGCGACGATGATGTGCAGCGCTCGCCATTGATCGAATAGATCATGAAGATCACAGCATCCAAAGCGCGGTCCAGATCGGCATCTTCAAACACAATGACGGGGTTCTTGCCACCGAGTTCAAGGTGGTTCCGCTTAAGTGTATCCGCCCCCTGCTTGGTGATCAGCGAACCTGTACGGCTTTCCCCGACAAAGGCAATCGCCTTAATCTTGGGATGTTCGCAAAGTGCCTTACCTGCCCCTTCGCCAAACCCGTTGACGGTATTGAGGACGCCAGGCGGCAGGCCTGCCTCTTCGGCGATCTCAACCAACAACCGTGCGGTCAGCGGCGACGCTTCGGCAGGTTTGTGAACAACAGTGCAGCCCGCTGCGAGCGCCGGTGCAATCTTCCACGTGGACAGCATAAACGGTGTGTTCCACGGTGTGATAACACCAACTGGCCCGATTGGTTTACGCGTTGTGACATTCATAAGCGTCGCCGATTGCAACTGCTGACCGTCGCGGGCCTGAACGACCTGATCTGCGAAGTAGCGGAAGTTTTCGGCGCCACGCAGTGCTGCTTTGGACATAAACTTGTACGTCTGGCCCGTATCCCAACATTCACACAGTGCGATTTCTTCAGCGCGGGCCTCAATGCCATCGGCCACTCGGATCAAGATTTTCTTACGCTCAAGCGCGGGCATATCGCGCCACGCGGCAAAGGCATCATGGGCCGCATTGGCCGCAACATCGATGTCCGCTGCGGTACCGTGCGCGACGTCACAAATGACGGATTTATCGACGGGTGAGGTGTTCTGAAACACGCCATCTGCGCCAGCCACGTCCTGCCCCGCAATCCGGTTCAGGATGCCGGTCTTGCGGGGCCTTTCCAAAAAACCGTCCAGCTTGGCAATGTTGTCATTGAGTGCAGTCATGAGGGATCCTCCAGGTGATCGCGAACGGTGCCGAATTTCGGCGACAGATCGGCATTGATGTCGCGCATCTCGGCAGAGAGCGCGATTGAACGGGTGGCCAGCGTCGGGGCCATGAAATCTTTGAGTGCCGCAAAGACACGCGTGATGGCATCGCGCTTCACATCGTCCGCGCGGCCTTCGCGCAGGCGCACTGATAGGTCGATGAAGCCATGTTTCGGGTCGCCGTCCGCCATTGCAAAGTGATCAACGCGGGTCGCCCGCACCCGGATGCCAGCCATGGGAAACGTGTCGATCGCCGCCGCTTCAGCGCGGATCGCCTCGCACAATGCAGCCATATCTACGACGTCCTCAAGGTTGGCTGAGTATTCGATATGGAAGTGAGGCACGGCATTTCCTTAACATGTTAATTGTTGCCAAGTTAAATAATGCTATCATGCGTTGTCAACACCCTTCTTGCAGTGCATTTGAAGGGGATAGAAGATTTGAGGCCAACATGACCAAACAACTCCCGTCGACGGCACGATCCCTGCCCATTGCGCTTATCCGGGCGCGCGAGGGCGTGATGTCCCCGATCCGCGATATGTTGTCGACGACCGGAATTACCGAACAGCAATGGCGCGTTTTGCGGGTGCTGACAGAGTTCGGTCGGATGGACACGAAAACGCTCGCTGACCGCTCAAGCCTTCTGTTCCCAAGCCTGACCCGCATCGCTGCCACATTGCGCGACAAGGGATTGGTGACACAGACCCGTGACGACAAAGACCGCCGACGCCAGTTCATCGAGATCACCGCCGATGGACAAAGGATCATCGACGACCGTAGCCCCCAAGCCGCCCAGATCGTGGCAGGGTTCAAAGAGGCCTTGGGCGAGGACGACTACGAGAGGCTGCTTGATCTTTTGGCGCGCCTTGATCCCGGTGCCAACTCTTAGGTCTTCACCGTGCCATCGGCACACCACCCATCGAAAATATCGAGCGCTTTGTCGGCAAATGCCGCGTCATTGATATGGCACGAAATCCGATGCGCCGTGACGTTGGCCGGCAATGTCGCCTCAATCTCGGCCAAGAACTCCGCAAGACCTTCAGCGTTGTGGAGATCAGCGCCTTCGCGATCCCATTCACCCAAGCCATCTTCTGGCAAAATCAACTCGACAGGGCCCTTCGCCTCAGCCAACCGTTCGCAGTGGGCGCGGGCGACCATTTTGCGTTCGTCCGCCTCCAAAACGATCGATGTCAAAAGGCGGTTGTGTTCATGCTTGAGGTGATTATCCCACTTTGCCGCCATCGGTTGCCAGCCAACGACATCCACGAGGTCATAACATCCGGGGGCTACGATCTGTGGCGTGCCGCTCTTGCCCGCGTTGGTCAATCGGTCTTCGCCCGCAGAAATGCTGGACCCGTTGACGAAATTCCCCAATTCCTGCGTGCAAAGATCGAACACACAGGCAAAGGCGCCCTGCCCCGCAAGGCTCTCAAACGCCCGCCCGCCCATGCCAGTGGCGTGGAATACGGCAACTTCAAAGCCGCGTTCTTCTAGCGCGGGCTTCAGCGGAATCACGTATTTCAGCGCGGATGTGCCCAGCGACATCATCCCGATCAGCGGCTTGTCAGGGTCAGGCAACTGCACGGCGCGCGCGGCACCCAGCACGGCACCCGCCGCTTGGCTGAGGGAGGCCTTGCAGACGGAGTTCAACCCGTAAAGCCCACCAGCCCAAAGGATCATCTGCGTATCCGCCGCCAAGCGTTCGGTCGGGATCAGCGGTGAGAATGAAACGGTCGATACGATATACTTTGGCACCCCCAAAGGCAGCGCCGACGCGACATCAAGTGCCAGATCGGTGCCCATGGTCCCGCCAAGAACAATCATGCCGTCATATGCACCCTCGGCATACAACCGCGCCGCCAACAAGCTCGCGCCTTTGGCCATAATCTGCATCGCGTGGTTCTCATCGCCACTGTCGATTGCCGCCTGGATCGAACTTCCGCCCTCGCCCGCAACATCGTGTTTGGAATAATCGCAAGGCTTTGACGGGTCGCCCAACACCGACACATCCATCGTGATCACCGCACCGCCTTGATCACGGATCACACCATCCAAGAACCCCAATTCGTCGTCCTTGGTGTCGTAGGTGCCGATCACCAGAATGGTTCTATCGCTCATAGCTTGATCCACGCGGTTTTGAGATTGATATACTTTTGAATGGCATGCAGGGATTTGTCCGATCCATTGCCCGATTGCCCAACGCCCCCCAAGGGCACGGTGCCGTCCGCGCCGCCATAGGTGTTGACGTGCATCACACCCGTGCGAACATCGCGCACCATACGGTGCGCTCGGCTTAGGTTTGATGTCCAAACGCCACCCGCCAGCCCGTAAACGGTGGCATTTGCAATCTGCACGGCCTCGTCATCCGTACTAAACGAGGTCACGCCCAACACAGGGCCGAAGACCTCTTTTTGGGTCAAGGTCGCATCGGGTGTTACGCCGGTCACAATCGTGGGCGCCATGTAATAGCCGCCCGTGTCCTGCAAGATCCGCCCACCCCCCGTGACCACCTGCCCGCCCTCAGACTGCGCCGTTTCAACGAACCCGAGGTTCTGCTCCAGCTGCACTTCGGAGTTGACCGCACCAATCGCCGTGTCGACCTTCAAAGGGTCCCCGACGCGCATTGCCTCCGCCGCTTTGGCAACCGCCGCAACGAAATCGTCATGGATCGACGCCTCGACCAACAACCGCGATCCTGCCACACACACCTGACCGGAGTTGCGGAAAATACCACCTGCCGCCACCTTCGCGGCCTCGTCCAGATTGGGTGCATCGGCAAAGATGATGTGGGGGGATTTGCCGCCCAACTCCAGATAAACGCGCTTCATGTTGGATCGCGCGGCATATTCCATCAATCGCCGCCCCGTGCCGCCAGACCCTGTGAAGACAAGCACATCGATGTCCATCGAAAGTCCCATCGCTTCTCCGACGACTTTGCCTTCACCTGTCACGGCGTTCAGCACGCCGGGCGGCAATCCGGCCTCAAGCGCGAGGTCACACATCTTCATCAAGGACAGCGACGCGGTTTCGGACGGTTTGAGCACAACCGAGTTGCCTATCGCCAACGCGGGCCCGAGTTTCCATGCGCCGATCATCATCGGGAAATTCCACGGGATGATTGCGCCTACAACACCGACGGGTTCTTTGTGGATCATACCCAAAAAATTGGATGGCGTCGGGGCGATCTCGCCGTAAATCTTATCCAGCGCTTCGGCGTAATAGCGGATGGTGCCCGCCGCGGACCCCGGTTCTGCCTTCAGCGCCATGCCGATTTCAGTGCCGTTGTCGCGCACTCCAAGAACGGCAAGTTCAAGCGCATTGGCCTCAATCAGGTCAGCCCATTTCATCAACACTTTCTTGCGCGCAGCTGGGGGCTGCCCCGCCCAACGGCGATCTTCAAATGCGGCGCGGGCGGAAGCGATGGCCGCCTCCATATCTGCAGCGGTGCCCTTGGCTGTGGTGGTCAAAACCTGCCCGTCGATCGGCGATAGAATGTCCATTGTCCCGCCATCAGACGCAGGTACATGTTTGCCTTCGATCAGGTGCGAAAACGCGGGAACGGGCTGCGCACGAAGCGCGTCTATCTTGGTCTGGTCCATGGGTCCTACCGTGTTTGGCTGTCGTGCATATCGTGATCCTCTTCGGGCTCATGGGCGCGGTATTCTTTGACAAGGGTGCGCACATGCAGTGCCAGAACCAAGAGGATGATCACGAACAGGATGAAGGTGATGGGCCGGTCAATCATATCGAGCGGCGAATTGAGGCGCGGCGTCGCGGAACGCAGTTTGACCTCCATGATACCGCCCAAGACCATGCCAAGGATGATCGGCACAATCGGCAGGTTCAGTCGCTTGAGGATCAGGCCCAAAACGCCGAACGCCGCGGAAATCATGCAATCCGTCAGCGAATTGCGCAGCGAGTAGACCCCGACAAAAGACAAGATCAGGATCATCACACCAAGGAACCGTGTCGGCACGCGAATGATCTTGGTCAGCAGGTTCGTCGAGAACAGCAAGAACACCATCACAATAACATTTAACGCGATCAGCGCGAAATAGAGGCCATAGACCAGATCGATATTGTTCTGGAACAGTTGCGGGCCGGGGATGACGTTATGCACGTAAAACACCGACAGCATCATCGCGGTCAACGCCTCGCCAGGGATGCCAAGCGCCAGCAACGGGATCATCGCGGCGGCAGGCACCGCGTTGTTGGCGGCCTCTGATGCGATCAGACCTTCGGGGGAGCCTTTGCCGAACTTGTCGGGATCCTTGGATGTTTTCTGGGCGTAGGTATAGCTCATGAATTGGGCCGTAAACTCGCCCGTGCCGGGGATCATCCCAAGGATTACACCAAAACCGGACGCAACGGTTGCCACGCGTTTGTGCTTCATCAACTCGCGAAGACCAACCGACATCCGCCCCTTTACTGGCTTTGCGTCAGGGCTGCCATCAGAGTCGGTCAGAAGAAAAAACGCTTGGCTGAGGGCGAAAAGCCCGAGCACCACCACGATCAGGTTTACGCCGGAACTCAGGAATGAATACCCGAACGTATAGCGCTGCGTGTAGGTCACCGCGTCCAGCCCGATCGTCTGCAAAAAGATGCCAAACATCGCGAGCATTCCGGCGGCAAAAATCTGCCCGCGATGCGCAAGGATCACAAGGATGACGCCCAGAAGTGCTGCCAGAAAAATCTCGCGCGAGCCGAACATCGGCGCAATCCACGCAAGAACGGGTGACAGCAGGATCAGGCAGAGAATGCCAAAAATACCGCCCCAAAAGGATGCGGAATAGGCCAGTGATAGGGCACGGTGCCCTTCGCCATTTTCTGTCATTGGGTAACCGTCATAAGACGTGAGCGCATTCACCGCCGTGCCCGGTGTGTTGATCAGGATCGCGGGAATCGCGCCGCCATACATTGACGAGCCATAAATCCCCAACAGCATCGTCAGCCCGACAATCGGATCAAGCGAGAAGGTCGCGGGCAGCAGGATCGCAATGGCAACCGCAGGGCCAACACCGGGAATCGCGCCGATGATCACACCGCCGATGGACCCCACAAGCAACGCGAGCATCACATCCCAGCGTGCCAACATCTCAAGGCCAAGAAGAACATTTTCCATCGCTCGGATCCGATCAGAAATAAGTCAGCATGATTTGGCGCAACCCGTCTGGCAGCGCCTCATAGATACGTCCCGCCGGTAGGTTCACCCTCAGCAGGGTCTTGAACAGCAAAACGACCACAAACGAAGATGCGATGGCTGCACCGATCATTTTGGCGCTGCGATATCCGACACGAAGGCAAAGCAGCACGGCGAACAAGACCGTCGTGGGCAGATACCCCGCATAAGGAACCGCCGCGGCATAGGCGATAAACCAACCGGCGTATTCAACAGATTTGACCCAGTGCCAAACCTCGCCCCAACGACCGCTGAGACGTTCAGAAAGGGCGGAGCCAAGAAGGTGAAACCCAGCGAACCCTGTCATCGCAATCAGCGATATGGCGGGCCAAAAGCGTGGTTGTGCCACAAGTTTCCCGCGCGATTGATAGGCGGTCTGCTCAAACAGTTGCGACAACAGGAAGACTGAGAAAACAAGCACAACCCACGCGAACACGATGTCCCCGGGGCGGCGGTAGCGTTTGAATAATGATTGAAGCGTTTTGACGCGCGACATGGCCAGCCCCCTAGAAGAATAGAAAAGGTCGGGCGACAAAAGCCGCCCGACCGTTAGGTTTTACTCAGCGAGCATCGCTTCGATGCCGGCCATCGTTTCGATGTCCTTTTCGATCTGCGTGACAACCTCGGCGGCGGGCTGCCAGTAGACCAACGCACCAGTTTCAGCGGCCAACGTCTGCGCGCGCTCAGACATCATTGTCTGTTCAGCAACGGCGCTGATCTTGTCTTGAATGTCCTGCGGTGTGTCCGCGTGGACGAACAGACCGTTCCAAAGTGCCACGTCAAGATTTGGCGCGAGCTCAGCCACGGTTGGTGCGTCAGGTGTCAGGCCAATCCGCTCTGCGCCGATGGAGGCCAGTACGGTCACATCGTCGAGGCAAGGCAGGATCAGCTGCAATGTTGTATTGATCACGTCCACATCGCCAGAGGCCAACGTGTTGCAATCCAGCGCATCAAAGGCCGCGTCAGCCGCATAGGAAAAACCCATTTCGCTGGCCAAACCAAAGGTCACCTGCGTTGGAACCAATGGCGCACCGAAGTGACCAAGCACGACATCATTGTCCGCTGCGTGAGCGGCCAGTTCTTCCATTGTCGCGTAGGGGGCATTGCCGCTTGTAGCGATGACAAACGGATAGGTCAGGAAGTTGCCAAGAGGCACAAAGGGATCAGGGTTCAGCTCAGGAATGCCGATCTGCGGACCCACAACAGGGATCGCGATGATGAAGGACCCGATTGTGTAACCATCAGCCGGCGCGTTTGCGACTTCGATTGCGCCGGGGAATGGGCCACCGCCTCCACCTGGCTTGTTCACAACAGCCGTTGGCACGCCGTACGTTTCGGAAAAATCCTCGGCGATCATGCGCGTCAGCACGTCTTCCAGATCACCCGGAGGCCACGGCACAACAAACTCGACCGGCTTCTCTGGGTATTCCGCTTGCGCGGACCCTGCGACGGCAGCCAGCGCAAGCGCCATAGCTGTGACCGATTTTGTAAACTTCGACATTTCGTTCTCCCTTGCAGTGGTTCATATATTGAACCGTTGTTCTGTAAAAAAGGTTGCCTTGTTAATTATCCTGTGTCAAACTTTTTTATCCCAAGCTGGAAAGGGTTCCCTTGAAATGTCGTCCGTGACCAAAGCACTTGATCTTCTCTGCCACTTCTCTGCCGCGCGTGCCGAGATCGGGCTGTCGCAGTTGTGCCGGATCGCAAAACGCGACAAGGCGACGACCTATCGCCACCTTCAGGCGCTTGAAATTTCAGGGTTTATTGAACAGAACCCATCAACCAAACAGTACCGCCTCGGGCCTGCCGTGCTACAACTTGCACAGACCCGCGAGGCAACAGTCCCGCGCAAGGCAAGCACCGAGGAGCCCCTACTCGACCTCGCTGAAACGACAGGTGAGACAGCGCACGTTACGGTTCTGTCGGGTACTAAAGTCTACGGTTTGGCATCCTGCGATTCGCCCCGACATGGCACCCGCGCGATCATCGACATTGATACGTTTCCGCTTCATGCCACCGCATCCGGCCTGTGCGCGCTTGCATTCGGCCCCGAAGACTTGATGGACACGGCGCTGGCCGATCTCACGACATTCACGCAAACAACGGCGACCACCCCGGACACTTTGAAAGAGGCCGTTCAAGCGATCCGTCAAACCGGCTTCGGGCGCGCAATGCGCACCTATGAGGTAGAGATCGAGGGCCTCTCTGCACCCCTGTTCGACCAAACCGGACAGTACGCAGGTGCAGTGTCCGTCGCCAGTGTTGCGACGCGGTTCACACCCGAACTGGAACGCACCATCAAAGAACACTTGATGATCGCGAGCCGCGACATCAGCCACAACTGGGGTGGCACCATCCCAAGCGAAATCGAAGGCCTCTGGGCCAATTCAATCACCGCTCGCCATGCATTGGAATCCACATCATGAAAGACTCAAACTTCCTCAAAGAGAACAACGGCCGCCTGATGTGGCATCCGATGACGTCGCCCAAAGACAGCATCGACAATCCGCCGAAAATCATCACCGGATCTGGCGGCGTCAGCATCACTGACATCGACGGGCACACAGTCGTTGATGGCGTGGGTGGCCTCTGGAACGTGAACCTTGGCTATTCGTGCCAGCCCGTCAAAGACGCGATGGCCGCGCAGCTTGATAAGCTGCCCTACTATTCAACCTTCCGTGGAACCTCCAACGACGTCGCGATTGAGCTGTCCTATGAGCTGTCCGAATTCTTCGAGCCCGACGGCCTGTCGCGCGCGTTCTTTACATCCGGCGGGTCGGACTCAGTTGAAACCGCCCTGCGCCTTGCGCGCCAGTACCACAAACTGCGCGGTGAAGAGGGTCGCACGAAATTCCTGAGCCTCAAGAAAGGCTACCACGGCACCCACATCGGCGGGGCCTCGGTCAACGGCAACGCGAACTTCCGCACGGCTTATGAGCCACTCTTACCGGGCTGTTATCACATCCCTGCCCCCTATACCTACCGCAACCCCTTCAACGAAACCGATCCGGAAAAACTGGCGCATCTGTGCGTGCAAGCGTTGGAGGACGAAATCGCGTTCCAAGGAGCCAGCACAATCGCCGCCATGATCATGGAGCCGATCCTTGGCGCAGGTGGCGTGATCCCACCCCATAAATCCTTCGCGCCGATGGTGCAGGACATCTGCAACCGTCACGGCATATTGCTGATCACAGATGAGGTCATCACGGCGTATGGGCGCACGGGCGCATGGTCCGGCGCGCGGCTCTGGGGCATCCAGCCTGACATGATGTGCACCGCCAAGGCGATCACCAACGGCTACTTCCCGTTTGGCGCCCTGATGCTCGGTCACCGCGTGGTTGACGTTTTCGAGGACAACCCCGACGCCAAGATAGGCCATGGCTACACCTATTCCGGGCACCCTGTCGGGGCGGCCGCCGCACTTGCCTGTCTGCAAGAAACCAAACGCCTGAACGTGATCGAAAACGCCGCCGCACGGGGAACGCAACTGTTCGACGGCGCCAAGGCGCTGATGGCGAAATACGATATCATTGGCGATGTTCGCGGGGGCCATGGCCTGATGACTGCAATCGAAATGGTGGCAGACCGCGCCACCAAGAAGCCGATCGATGCAGGCACAGCGCAGATCGTCCAAGACGTCGCCTATGAAAATGGCGCGATGGTGCGCGTGTCTGGCCCCAACCTCATTCTGTCGCCGCCATTGGTGCTGACGGAAAATGACGCAACCATCATACTAACCGCACTCGACGCAGGCTTTGCCGCCGCAAGCAAAGGGTAAATCATGTCTGACAACTACGTCGCTCTCTTGGGCACCAAAGGAGGGCCATCGATCCGCCCCGGATCGTCAATGCCAACGTCCAATTTGTTCGTGATGAACGGCCAACATATCGTCGTGGACTGCGCCCTTGGCGTGACGCGCGGGCTGGTCGATCAGGGATTTATCCTGAAAGACCTATCCACGATCTTGATCAGCCACCTGCATTCTGACCACTACCTCGAGCTCGGACCTCTGATCCACACCGCGTGGTGTTCGGGCCTGACAACGGTGGTCGATATCTACGGCCCCGAGGGCATCCAGGACCATTGGGATGGTTTCGTCGCCTCGATGAAGGCCGACATTGATTTGCGGATCGTGGATGACGGGCGTGATGATTTGCGCGATTTCGTGCGCGTCCATGTGATCGACGAAGGCACGGTGCTTGAACGGGATGGGTTAACCATTACCGCCATCCGCTCCGAGCACCCCCCGTTGATCGACTGCTTCGCGTTCTCTTTCAAAACGGCCGATCACCATGCGGTGTTTTCCGGCGACACTGCCCCGATCAAGGCGCTTGAGGAGTTCTCGCGCGGGGCCGATCTGCTGATCCACGAGGCGATGCTTAAATCCGCCCTGCCCTCGTTGCTTGAACGGATCGGCAATGGCAGTGACAAACTGATGGCCCACTGGCTGCGCTCGCACACCTTTGCCCATGACGCGGCGATCACGGCGGCGAATGCGGGTGTCAAACGCTTGGCCTTGTCACACTTGATCCCGTCCGATGATCCGACCTATGGCCCGAAAGACTGGCAAGACGCCTGCGCAGATCATTACGACGGTGAGCTGATCGTCGGCCACGACGGCATCCGTATCGAGTTATGACCCGAACAACCCAACAACTGATCGCAGATCGCGCCCGCCTGATGGGGCCGAATGTGTCGACGTTCTATGACGATCCGGTGCACTTCGTGCGCGGGGAAGGCGTTTGGCTGTGGGATGCAGGCGGGCGCAAGTATCTGGATTGTTACAACAATGTCCCCCATGTGGGGCACTGCAACCCGCGCGTGGTAGATGCAATCTGTCGTCAGGCCAGCACGCTCAACACCCACACGCGGTATCTTCATGACGGTATTCTGGACTACATCGAAAAGCTGACAGGCACGATGGATGCGTCGCTCGATACAGCCATCCTCACCTGCACCGGGTCCGAGGCCAACGACATCGCCCTGCGCATGGCCGAGGCTGTGACAGGCAAACGCGGGATCATCGCAACAGACACCACGTATCACGGCAACACATCGCTGGTCAGTCAGTTGTCCAAATCAAACATCCCAACGGTCGGCTTCGGCCTTGGCCAATACTTCCGGTTCGTTGACGCGCCCGACAGTTACCGTGCACCCGACCCCGACGGCACAATCTTTGCAGCCCTGGTCGCTGACCAAATCGAAGGGCTAATCGAGGACGGCACGGGCTTTGCCGCTCTCGTCGTTTGCCCCTACTTCCTGAACGAAGGCTTCCCCGACAACCCCGATGGCTGGTTGAAGCCTGTGGCAGACGTCGTTCACAAAGCCGGTGGGCTTCTAATCTGCGATGAAGTTCAGTCGGGCTTTGGACGGACAGGCACCCACCTCTGGGCGCACGAGAAGACGGGCGTCGTTCCTGACATCATGGTGCTGGGCAAACCGATGGCCAACGGCCACCCGGTTGGCGGGGTTGTCGCGAACCGCGATATCGTGGCCGAGTTCCGTAAGGGCTATCGCTATTTCAACACCTTTGGCGGCAATCCAGTGTCTTGTGCGGCGGCCATGGCCGTTCTCGAAGAGATCGAAGCAGAGGGTTTGCAGGCCAACGCCAAAGTGGTCGGAGATCACGCCCGCACCCGTCTGAATGCGCTCGCCGCCAAACATGAAATTATCGGCGATGGGCGTGGCTCCGGCCTAATCTTTGGCGCAGAACTGGTCACGGATCGCGCTACCAAAGCCCCCGCCAGCGATCTGACGGACCGCATCATCAACACAATGCGCCAGCGAGGAATCATCCATTCCAAACTGGGTCGCCATAAGAACACCCTGAAAATCCGCCCGCCGATGCCGTTCTCGATCGAAAACGCGGACCTGTTGTTCGACACCCTCGATGATGTGCTGAGCGAGGTCACAGGGTGAACGCAACTGTCGATAATGCCCTCTCCCTATGGGGCCTGACAGACGCGGGTTACAACCTGGTCGCTGCGCGTGAAAATGCGGTTTATAAGGTGGAAACGCCCACCGACGTTTTCGCCTTGCGTCTGCATCGGCAAGAGTATCGCACAAACGTCGAGTTGGATTCTGAACTCCATTGGATGAAAGCCATCAGCGATGGCGGCCTGAGTGTTCCCTCCCCGATCCCGTCGAAAACGGGCGACGTCATGCATATGGTAGATGGCGTTCAGGTGGATGTTCTGGATTGGCTGTCCGGTGACACGCTTGACGCAGTGCTGATCAAATCGGACGCCAAGACTCGTGTCGCGTTGTTTCAGACACTTGGTCAAGACATGGCGCGCCTGCATGACATTTGCGATACGTGGCAGCGGCCCTTAGGTTTCTCGCGCTGCGCATGGGACATAGATAGTTTGCTGGGTGACGCGCCTCTTTGGGATAGGTTTTGGGACAATCCCGGCCTTACCGCCAAAGACCGATATCTGTTTCATACCTTCCGGCATAAAACCCGCACCGATCTAGCCGACTCTGCAAAAAACCTGGACTATGGCTTGATCCACGCCGACCTCGTGGCCGCGAATGTTATGGTTGATGGAACAGGCCTGCATTTCATCGATTTCGATGATGGCGGCTACGGCTATCGCGTGTTCGAGCTTGCGACAGCGCTGCTCAAACACATCGACGCACCTGACTACGGCGACCTAAAGCAGGCCCTCATCTGCGGCTATACATCAACCCGACCCATCGACCTCGCGACGCTCGATCTGTTCATGGCGCTGCGGGCCACGACCTATGTCGGATGGAACATCACGCGGATGGGCGAGGACGGCGGCGGGGCCCGCAATACCCGCTTTATCAATACAGCAACAAAGCTCGCGGCAGATTACATCGGCTGACGGCACAGTTTTCGAGAAGGGACTTACAATGCAATTTCATCTCAACGGGTTCAAACCGGGTAATTATCAGGTTCCTGATGCGGCGCGCAAAGCCTACCCCACACCGCCAATCGAAGACCTGCCAACTGAAGTAGATGTGCTGATCGTTGGCACTGGCCCCGCTGGTCTGACTATGGCGCGCCAGATGTCAGAGTTTGACGATATCAGCACCTGTATCGTGGACATGGCAGAGGGTCCGTTGTTGTTCGGGCGGGCAGATGGGATATCATGCCGCACGATTGAAATCATGGAAGCCTTCAACAGCAGCGAAATGGTCGAAAAAGAGACCTATAAGCTGATGCAAAACACGTTCTGGGAACCGGATGCCACGAACCCGCAGAACATCAAACGCAAATACAAGATCGCCGATGCGCGTCTTGGCATGTCCGAATTTACGCACGGCATCGTCAATCAAGCACGCCTGCACGAACTACTGCTCGACGGTATGGCGAATGCGACAACCAAATTGCGGCCCCATTACAGCCGCGAATTGGTTGATCTGGTGATCGATGAAAACCTGACCCAAGACCTTGATGCACATCCGATCACGGCGACATTCAAACGGACTGACGAGGCAGGCAACGGCAAGGTCGAAACGGTAAAGGCACGGTTTGCCGTCGGCAGTGACGGTGGCAGAAGCCGCGTGCGTAAGAGCCTCGATATCGCACTTGAAGGCGATTCCGCCGATAAGGCTTGGGGCGTGATGGACATCCTGCTCAACACCGATTTCCCCGACATCCGCGTCAAAAGCTTTATCCAGTCCAAGGACTTTGGCGCCGTCATGACAATCCCGCGTGAAGGCGGCTACCTGATCCGGTTTTATGTTGAGCTGGACCTGATCGATAAAGACAAACGCGCGACAGATATCAAACTGACCGAACAAGACATCATCGCGAAGGCGCAGAAAATCTTTCACCCCTACACTTTGGATGTCAAAGAAGTAGCGTGGTGGTCGATTTATTCTGTTGGTCAGCGCCTTGCCAACCGATTTGACAACCGCCCCGCGGATGCCACAGACGACATTATACCGCGCGCCTTTTTGGCCGGTGATGCGTGCCACACGCACAGCCCAAAGGGGGGTTGGGGCCTGAACACGTCTTTGCCAGACACGTTCAACCTCGGCTGGAAAATGGCCGCGGTTCTGCAAGGCAGAAGCAAACCAGCGTTGTTGGCCACCTACAGCACCGAGCGACGCAAAGTCGCGAACCAACTCATTAACGCGGACAAAGAGCTGTCAAAACTCGTGGCCACGCGACCAACTGCGGGCAATGGATCAGGCAAAGCCGAAGTCGACACTGCCAAGATTGAAGCCTTCATGGAACGCCAAAGCGGTTTCGTCAGCGGAACCTCTATCGAGTATTTCCCGTCCTACATTTCCACCGGTCAAGGCAACCAACATTTGGCAACCGGCTTCAAGATCGGCCAACGGTTCCACTCGGCGCAAGCAACACGCGTCGCTGATGGAGCGCTCCAACATTTAGGCCATCTGGTCAAAGCAGACGGTCGCTGGCGCATCTTCGTGTTCGGCGGAGCGCAAGACCCGACAGAGACGTCATCGGATGCGTATCAACTCATTGAGTTCCTAGCGAACGACGCCACGTCCCCCGTGCCGAAATATACGCCGAAGGGTTCCGATATCGACTCCGTCATTGATACCTACGCCGTCTTCCAACAGCCCGATTTGTCCATGCACGATCTGCATGATTACCTGTGGCCCGCAAAAGGCAAATACGGGTTGCGCGACTATGAAAAAGTGTTCCACGCGCAGGACGGTAACGACATCTATGATCTTCGCGGTGTTGATCGGGATGCAGGATGCGTTGTGATCGTCAGACCCGATCAGCATATCGCCGCAGTCTTGCCAATTGCAGCTCACAAGGACCTCTCAAGCTTCTTTGATGCTTTCATGATTGGGTAGGTCTAAGGCGCCTTCGCAGCCTGTGGTTGGGATTCTTAAGATTAGAACAGCATTCGCCTATCAGTATGAGCTCCTTATCAGAAACTCGCGAAGTAGCTTGAGTGTACTTTCACTCTACATGAACACCTTACATGCGGGCATCTCCATGTGAAATACGCTTGGTGACAGTGCGCTGGCTAAGTGTCAAACTATCTTATCCGAATAATGTGCAGCAAAAAGCTATGAACATCCTGGAAAATAAGGGTGGGGCCAACGTACTTCGCATTATCCGGTCCTCGTGATAACTGCTGTAATGACGAGCTCGCCATTAACGCAACCAATGCGCAATGTAGGACGCGTGTTCGTCACGCGGTTCCGGTGACAGTCCGAGATCAGCGGCCAGAAACGCTGCGCCAAGCTCCGCGACCAATTCTTCCTGGGCATAGCCTTCGTCACCCCAGCGTTTGCGACCGAAGCTGCGATCAAGGCGTTTGGGGTGTCAATGAGCGTTCAAAGTTGACCCGGTTTCAGCATTTAAAATTGACCCACCCCATGTGGCGCAAAGCCCCCAGGCGGGCCGCCCTCATATAGCGAGTCCGTCTGGGGGCTTTGCTTTCGGGACGGTTACTTTTCTCTGCGGCTTTTGCTCTGAGCAAAGCGATAGGACGTGTTGCCGGTTTCGATGATTGCGCAATGGTGGGTGACGCGATCCAGCAGCGCGGTGGTCATCTTGGCATCGCCAAAGACCGAGACCCACTCTCCGAACTCCAGGTTGGTGGTGATGATGACGCTGGTTTTCTCGTAGAGCTTGCTGATCAGATGGAACAGCAATGCTCCGCCAGACTTGGGGAACGGGATGTAGCCCAGCTCGTCGATGATGACGCAATCCAGAGCCGAGAGTTGCCGGATGATCTTCCCGGCATTGCCCTCGGCCTGTTCCTTGATCAGGGCGTTGATCAGATCGACGGCGTTGAAGAAGCGTGCCTTCTTGCCGTTGGTGATCAGGGTGGTGCCCAAAGCGATGGCGATATGGGTTTTGCCGGTGCCGGTTCCGCCCACCAGGATGAGGTTGTGCGCCTCTTGGGTGAACTGCCCTGTGCAGAACGGTTCGATCTGGGTCTGGGTGATGGCGGCAGCACCATAATCGAAGGTGGCGAAGTCCTTATGATGGGGGAACTTCGCGATCCTCATTTGATACTGGATAGAGCGCGCCCGCCGCTCTACAGTCTCCGCGTCGATCAGTTGCTTTATCGCTGTGGTCAGACTTGGTGGCTTGCGCGCGGACAGCAAATCATGTGCGCAAGCTGCCATTCCGTGCAACCTCAGGGCGGTCAGTTGGTCGATCAGGGCGTTCATGCGGCAACCTCCTCAGTCGAGCACAGGATCTCATAGCGCTTGCAGTCGGCCTCGGGTCGCAGGGTCAGTTGCGGATAGGCATAGGCTTCGCTGAGCGGCGTGATGACCGGCTCCACCAACTGGTTAATCAGGTTGATGATGGCGGGCAGGCGGAGGGTGTTTTGTGCCACGGCCAGTTCACAAGCCATCTCGACAACCTCGATCCCGTGATCCTGGACGAGCAGAAGCAGATCAACGAACTCCCGATCCCCGCCCTTGTCTGCCATGTAATGTTCCCTGATCTGGTGCATGGCCTCAGGCAGTTGCCAGTCCACGAAGGGTGCGCCATTGCGTAGGGCGCCGGGCTTGCGATCCAGCAGAGGAACATAGTGCCAGGGTTCAAAGTAGCTGACGTTGCGGGTGAAGCGGCGCTTATGCTCGGCGATGATATCCTGGCCCGACACCAGCATAATCCGGCCCGCATAAGCGCGCAGCGACACATGTTGACCGGCAAAGTGGGACGGGACGCTGTAGCGGTTGCTGGCATATTGAACCAGGCAAGTGGATCGGACACGAACCGTCTTCTCAACATAGCCGTCAAAAGGCCGACCCAAGGGGCGCAGCTCGGCGCGTTCGTCTTCGAACACCTCGGCAATCGTGCGATCCTGCTGTTCGGGATGGGGACGATTGGCCAGTTCTTCACAGCGCAGGCGCAACCAGTTGTTCAGCGCATCAAGATCTTCAAAGGCAGGCTTGGGCACAAACAACCGGCCGCGCAAAAACTGGACCTGGTTCTCGACCTGCCCCTTCTCCCAACCCGCTGCGGGCGTGCAGGCAACAGGTTCCATCACATAGTGGTTCATCAGAGCCAGGAACCGGGGATGGAATATCCGGTCCTTCGAGCGGGACACATAGGTCACCATGGTCTTGGGGTTATCAATGATCACCCGTCGTGGAACCCCGCCATAGAAAGACAGTGCCTGCACAAAAGCATCCAGAACCATCTCCTGGGCTTCGCCGGGATAGGCGATCACCAAAGGCTTGCGGCTGTGGCACAGGCGGAAATGGGCAACCTAGATCTTTTGTTCAACGCCGCCCAGGACAACCCGTTCTTCGCTCCAGTCAAACTGAAGGGCGTCACCAGCAGCAAAATGCAGGGGGATAAAAGCATCGCCAGAACCGGCGCCAGCCCGCTTCAGATCGCGGACAAATCGCTGAACTGGAGAATAGGACCCGGTGTAGCCTTCCACCACGAGCTGCTCATAAAGCTTCTGGGCCGTTCGCCGCTCCCGACGTGGTCGCTTCTGGTCCTGATCGAACAGTTCCTGAAGCCGGAGATCAAACCCGTTGCACAGTTTGTGCCGAACCGGTGGAGCCTGGCGCTGGTAGCTCGGCGGGCTCTCATCCTTCAAATACTTCTTGATCGTGTTGCGCGATAATCCCGTCGCCCGCGCAACAGACCGGATACTGCGCCCTTCAACCAGCACCCACAGACGGATCTTCGATACACTTTCCATCAATAACACCTGCTCTTTCCTCCGCACTTGAAGCGCGGATGTTAACGAAACAGGTGGGTCAATTTTACTCGCTCATAACCCACCTAAGTGGGTCAATTTCGCATGCCGATTCACAGCGCCGATCCGACAACAAGCGCTTGGGTGCCGTGCTCGAGCACATCAAAGACATGCAAGATAAGGCCCCGCCAAAATATCCAGTCAGAACAAATTCTGAGAAGATGGGGTATAAGCCAAATGGCAAACGTCCCGGCAGACCTTCCAGCGCACGTGCCAAAAAAGACGATTGTACAGGCGGCGGAATAGGCCCAGGTTTGCGGCATGGATACTGACGACGACCCAGAGATCATCTTCTCCGATTACACGCAATCCGTTGTCATCGACGGGCATCATTTCGATGTCGAGATATATAAGACCAGCATCCATCCCGGCTGGATCCTGTCCGTAGAGAACCAGTTCGGAACGTTGACCGTGTCGGACAATCCACCCTTTTTCGGCGACGTCCTCGCCTGGCGCGCCTTTGAGGAACTCGTCCGCGAGGAAGGTATCAAAGCCTTCTACAACAAGAAAGAGCGTCGCAAGCTTGGTCTATGACCAACCACCGCAAGGCTTATCAACCCTACGATATATGACGTCTCCGGGCTGCTAAACCTTGCTACCGGCAGCGCATTTGGTGACACTTCTGCTTTGCGCAACCAGTGACATTTCTGAATGGTGTTTACAAGCGCTGTATCATATTGCGCGCTACTTTGAAGTGCGACTCCTGTTAGAAAACAATGAGTTATCTAATGGAAAGAATATTACATGGGAACCCGTGATGGGCAAGATCGTGAAAGCCATGAAAGACCTGCCCCTGATTGCCCGCAGATCGATTACATTTGATCGTGGCACTCAGTTCGTCAGTTGGCCTCATTTGCAATCTGAGATTGGAACGCAAACCTGGTTCTGCGATCCCTCCTCTCTCTGGCAAAAAGGCACCGTGGAGAACACCAACCGCCGCGCCCGACGCTGGCTTCCCCGCAAGCGCGATATCAGAGGGATGACCGACCATGGTATCAAGCAGATCTGCGACCAGCTCAACAGCACGCACCGCAAATGCCTCGGATGGAAAACACCCGCTGAGGTCTTCCGCGAAAAGATGATGGAAGAGATGGGCAAGGTCCCCTACCCTCAGAAGCAATAGGAGCGCGGTTCAGGTATCGCTTACAAGTTGGACTGACTCGGCGATTTGTGGCCTGATACCCGCAGCTCCGAGTTCGTTTACGCGCCATCGGGTTAAGAACACCCCCCAACTTAGGGTCTGATTTAGGCTCTTGACAGCCCATCGCTGTGGCAAAGATGCCGGTTTTCGGTAGTCGAGCCTCAAAAATCGACCCTTCGGAGCCATTTTATCTGCTTTCGGTAAGAATCTGTTGCCAAGTTGGACTGCCTCGTCATAAATAACGGTAAATACAGCTCTGGCGAAAAAGAGCGTTACAGCATGGGACGAGGCAGCA
>NZ_CP016367.1 GCF_001888185.1 Phaeobacter porticola
ATGAACGGGATACGGGCCTCCCAGAGATTTGAAGTCATGTCCAAGCGGCTTGGTAGTCGGTTGCGTGAACATGCGCAGGAAACCTTCCCACCGGACGCTCAGAAGGGTCTCCGACGCTTCGCCATGCGGGAAGCGGCTGAACTGCTTCGCATTAATCAGAATACCTTTCGCCATCATGTGTCAAACCTCGAAGGCTTTCCCGAAGGTGTCCTGGAGGGCGGCAACCGCCGTAGCTTCTCTGCAGAGGAGATGGTCGAGGCACAACGCGTACTTCTCGAGACTGGAAGGATCAAGCCAGAAGAACACCCGCACAGAAGACCGGGAGAGGCTTGTCAGGTCTTGACGATCTTCAACCTGAAGGGTGGTTCGGCAAAGACGTCATCTGTTGCCCATGTAGGACAACTACTGGGTCTGCGCGGCTACCGGGTCTTGCTGATCGACCTAGACAGCCAGGCAAGTCTGACAAACCTGTTCGGGGTTACTCCCGAGCTCGATCCGGATATGCCGACTTCATACGATCTTATCCGATCCGACGATCCATTGCCCGCAGCAGATATCATTCGCAAAACGAACTTCCCGACTGTGGATCTGATTCCAGCATCCATGGACATCATGGAGTACGAGTTCGAGGTCGCCTTGAGCTTCAGGCACGGCGCCACCACGTTCCATAGCCGCATCCGGGAAGCGCTTGAGCCCGTCCTCAACCGATATGATGTGGTGATATTTGACACCCCACCGCAGCTGAACTTCTCTGTGATCTCTGCACTCTTTGCATCAACTGGGGTCCTGATCCCGCTCAACGCGTCGATGCTCGATGTCATGTCGCTGGCGAGCTTTCTGGGCATGGCGAGCAACCTGATGGGCGTCGTCGAGGCACACGCCCCGGAACATGGACTGAACTTCGTGCGCGTTCTGATCACCCGCTACGAAAATACGGATGGTCCGCAGGTGCAGATCTCGTCTCTGCTTCGGACAGTCCTCGGGGATGCCGTGCTGTCTGCCGAGTTCCTGAAATCAACAGCCGTGGGTGATGCTGCGAACACCCAGCAGAGCATCTTCGAGGTCGAACCTCGCGACGTGAATCGCAGAACTTACGAGCGCGCGATCGAGTCCGTCTCGCGCGTGACCGACGAAGTCGAACGCGAAATCCTGAAAGCATGGGGGCGTAGCCATGGCGCGTAAGGTCTTCGGGGACTCACTCAAGAACGCGATGGGCAAAACGCCGCCTTCGGACGAGGATCTGGATGTGAAGCGAACGAGCCCAACTGTAGCTCGCGCACAAGCATCCGTGCTCGAAGAAGATAAACACGCCACGCGGCTGATCGACCCGACCGCCATACGGATGTCCGCGGTCATGGACCGCATCGATCCAAGCGATGGTCTGGATGAGCTTGTCTCGTCGATCCGCGAGCACGGTCAAAAGGTTCCAGTGCTGGTTCGCCGAACCCAGGACGGTGCGCTTGAGATCGTCTATGGACGCCGTCGGCTTCTCGCTTGTCGCCAACTTGGTCAGAAAGTGCGCGCCACGGTCATGGAGATGACCGACGAGGAAGCTCTCATTGCCCAAGGCGTGGAGAATAATGCGCGTCAAGACCCATCGTTCATCGAAAGGGCTCTGTTTGTCGCCGGGATCATTCGAGAACTTGGGAAAACCGACGAAACGCGCAAGAACGCTCAAACGATCGCGTATCGGGCACTTCAGATCGATGAATCGCTCGTCTCGCGGATGAACCGTATCGCTACGGGCATCCCGATGGAACTGATCCAGGCTATCGGACCTGCACACGGCGTTGGTCGACGGGTTTGGGAAAAGCTTTTCAGGCTGTGCGAGAAAGACGGCGCGAGAGCCCGAGAAGTTGCCGGCAAAATCCCTCGCAACGTACCGGGCCCCGACCGTCTCGAAGCGGCGGTTACCTTGCTGACAGCCACCAAACCGTCGACGCAGAAGACACATCCCAGTGAGCGCGTGAAGATCGGCCGAAAGGGCAACCGCATCACCATCGATGTGGACGCTGATCTTGTCCCTCGTGTTGAGGAGGCAGTCCGGAAACTGGTCATGGAGCTTCTTGACCGCGGTCAAGACGGGCCAAAGTGACGACCCCGTGTCTTGACCGCGGTCAAGACATCAAAAGCAACGAGCAGAAACGAAAGGAGGACCGGCTAGAAAAAGAAAGACCCCCCGAAAGCGATGCTTCCGAAGGGCCTCAATCAGTCTCGACACCTGATTGATACCCCCAAAACGAATCGATTTCAACACCGCTCGCGGTGAACGGGGATGCTTTTTCTTCCGAAACACCATGAGACATGCAACTGAAACAACAACCGCCCTGGCGGAACGGATATCTCTGCCCTGCCCTAACCCCTATGAGCTTCTGGGCCCAGTTCGCGTACTGAGGAAGGAGCTCGGTCTCACAGCCAATGACCTCGCCGTTCTGACCGCGCTCATTAGCTTCCTACCCCGCAAAGAACGTGAGATTCAGGACAGCCAGCGACTTACGCTCACTGTCGTGTTCCCATCGAACGCTTCTCTGTCAGAGCGCGCCAATGGACTCGATGAGAGAACACTTCGACGCAGCCTGGGACGCCTCTCAGCTGCTGAACTGATCGAACGCAAGAACTCAGCAAATGGCAAACGCTTTCCGCTGCGGTATGGAGGCGTTATCAGAGATGCCTTCGGCATCGACCTGATGCCCTTGATCCAGAGGTACGGATCGCTCTCGACGCAAGCCTTGCAACTCACCGAAGAACGCGAGCGCTTGCGCTCACTGAAGGCTGAGGCGTTGGCCCTACGTGCTTCGCTACTCCAACAGACACGCTTCGATGAAGCAAAGCTCTCTACCCTCAACATGATCAGAAATGTCCTGCGTCGAGCAACACTAACCGTTGATGCAGTCCTGAGCGTTATCTCGGAACTTAGAGCCCTCGGAGCCGATACCGACGCAAGCTACGGTGAACACCATGCCGCAGCAAAAGCTAGTTCCGAAGATAATTTACAAGCTATCGAACACCAACCTTATGCACCAGAATCCAACGATCTGCCCGCCACAAACGGACAAAATGTCCGGCACATAGAGTCTTTAAAAAAAGATATTAAAAAGATTGCTCCCTCTACGGTCAATCGCGGTGAACAAACCGCAAAAACCAAACCGACGATGAACCGAGACCCAGCACGCATGGCATGGGAAGATTTCACCCATGTTGCGGGATTTTTCCCAGAACCGCCGCGGACAGGAGAAGCCCTCACCCGCATTCTATACGACCTCGGTCGATTGCTTAGAATAAGCCAAGACGAACTGCGGCATGGGATCCAGAAAGCTGGCGCGGGAAAACTGCTTCTCGTCTTCGACTACCTGATAGCAAGAGCAGACACGATCAAACACCCTGACGCCTATTTCGAAAGGATCCTACGCACACAACTTGCTCCCACATGAACTTCTTGACCGCGGTCAAGAACAACCGCGAGAGGAAAAGGAGTGTTGGTTTGAGGGTGACGGGAAGTGAGATCGGGAGAGTGGCTTCCGGCGCCCGTTGTGGAGAAGATTTGATGACCAAAGCTGTCCAGAAAATCACCCTGTCCCCATCCCGGGATATCCCTTTCGACAAGCTGGTGCTGAGCCAGTCCAACGTGCGGCGCATCAAGGCTGGCGTGTCCGTCGAGGAACTGGCCGAAGACATCGCCCGCCGCGGTCTCTTGCAAAGCCTGAGCGTGCGGCCCGTGTTGGCTGCCGATGGGACCGAGACCGGCAAGTTCGAGATCCCGGCCGGTGGACGGCGGTTCCAAGCGCTGTCCCTGCTGGTGAAGCAAAAGCGTTTGGCAAAGACCACGCCCATTCCCTGCATCGTCCGCGATGCTGCGTCCGACATCCTGGCCGAGGACGATTCCTTGGCCGAGAACATGCAGCGCGTTGCCCTGCACCCTCTCGATCAGTTCCGTGCGTTTGTGGCGCTGCGGGACAAGGGTCAGAGCGATGCAGAGATTGCTGCGGCCTTCTTCGTGGCGCCGCAGGTCGTGAAGCAGCGCCTGAAACTCGCTTCCGTCGCCCCTACCCTGCTTGAGATCTACGCCGAGGATGGCATGACGCTGGAGCAGCTTATGGCCTTCACCGTGAACCCCGATCACGCGCGTCAGGTTCAGGTCTGGGATGTGATCCATTCATCCTGGAACAAGGAGCCATTCCAAATCCGGCGCATGCTGACCGAGACCTCGGTCCGGGCGTCTGACCGACGCGCAGTCTTTGTGGGTGTTGATGCCTATGAAGCGGCGGGCGGCACGATGCTGCATGACCTGTTCCAAGGCGATGATGGAGGTTGGCTCGAAGACCCTGCCCTGCTTGATCGGCTGGTGACGGAAAAACTCCAGGCCGAGGCAGAGACGGTTGCAGTTGAGGGCTGGAAGTGGATCGAGGTCGCACTCGACCTGCCCTACGGCTACAGCCACGGCCTGCGGTCCCTGTCCGGCGATCCGGCACCGATGACGGATGACGAAGGCGCGGCCCATGCCAAGCTGCTCGCCGAGTATCGAGCGCTCGAGGAGGAATACGAAGGGCAGGATGACATCCCCGATGAGATCGACACGCGGCTTGGCGTGTTGGAAACGGAGATGGAAAAGATCGAGACCCGGCCATTGATCTTCGATCCCTTGGAAATCGGACAGGCAGGGGCGTTCGTCACGCTCGACCGCTACGGTGCGCTGGCAGTCTATCGCGGGTATGTGCGCCCAGAGGATGAGCCCGTTGAGGAGACCGCGGTCCAGGATGGTACTGATCCGGCGGTGGCGGGGCAGGGGGATGATCGTGATCTCACCGATGGCCATGGCAGTGCCGCTCATGGCGGAACCGTCATCATGTCGGGTGGCCAGCCGATCGGAGCTGACTTGCCGGATGATGAGGATGACGGAGCGCTGAAGCCACTGCCCGAGCGGTTGGTCATGGAGTTGACGGCCCACCGGACGCTGGCGCTGCGTGAAGCGATCGGGCGCTCGCCAGATGTGGCGCTGACGCTGCTGCTCCTGAAGCTTGTTACCGACACCTTCCGCACCTCCTCTGCTTCGGGCAGCTGTCTCGAGGCATCCGTGCGTCAGGTCTATATGTCGGCGCAGGCGCCCGATCTGAAGGACAGCGTGGTGGCAAAGCTGGTCGACGAGCGTCACGCGGAATGGGAAGCCGATCTGCCGCTTGGCGATGATGCAGCACTCTGGGACTATCTGACGGTCCTCGACCAGGGCAGTCGGCTGGCCTTGCTGGCGCATTGCCTCAGCTTCGGCGTCAATGCGCTGCATGAGAAGGTGAACCCATACGGGGCAGGCATCTCCGCAGGCGGACTGACCCGTCGTATGGCGCATGCCGATCTCGTGGCGCGCGCGACAGGTCTCGATATGGTGGAGGCGGGATGGGAGCCGACGGTGGACACCTATCTTAACCGCGTGCCCAAGGCCCGCATCCTCGAGGCCGTGCGCGAGGCGAAAGGGGAGGGGACTGCCCAACTCCTCGATCACCTGAAGAAAGGCGAGATGGCCAGTGAGGCCGAGCGCTTGCTGAAGGGCAGCGGCTGGTTGCCCGAGGTCCTGCGCCGGAACGATCTCGTGGCGCTGGACGGTGAGGGCCATGCCGAAGGGCAGGGGGCGGATGTCGATGCCGAAGTGGCCGACAGCGTCAGTGAGGCTGACCTTCCTGCATTCCTGACGGATGACCTGCCTGCTGAAGGCGCGTCGATGCTGGCCGCAGAGTAACGTGTTCCAGCAGGGGGGCGGGCATTCCGCCCCCAATCACCCTATAACATAACAATATCAATAAGATGAGTGCGATTACTCGCATTCGGAATGAGGAATCATGTCTGCAACAACCATCATCGACACAGCCCCCCTCGGGGCGCTCATTCGCTACACCGACGGCAGCCCCAAGCCACCGGCACGCTTCACCAAGAAGCTGGCGGCCTGGGAGCGCTCGAACGGTGTAGGCCGTCTCGTGAAGAAGGAGCCGTCCCGGGCCTATCCGACCTGGACGGCTCCCGCGTCGTTCACGCTGCATGAGGGCAACTTCTCCTCGGACGGGGTGATCCTCGTGACCATCATGCGCAGCCATTCTGTTGACAGCGCCCTCGTCTTCGAGGTGGCCGAGGACCCGAAGCCCGGGCAGGTGCGCGTGCTTCTCGACTTCGGCGGCAACACGGAGCTGCTGCATCTGGCGGAATCCATGACTGCGGCCGAGCTTTGGATCGCCAAGGAAGGATACCGCAATGCGCGACTTGAAATCGTCGCCGATGAAGAGGGCGAAAGGGCAGGGGGCGCGGACCTGGCCGCCTGAGCCCAACTGAAACCGAGGGGCCCGCCCAAGCGCGGGCCTCTCAACCATCACAACCTTGTCCTTTCAGTTCGCGGGGCACCAAAGGATCCATCCCCAAAGAAGAAGTCTTCAACCAAGGGCGTGGCCGGGAGGCTGGCGGCGTTCCAAGCATCAGCGGGACAACCGGCTCCTGACGTTGGGGGACCATCCCCCGCTCGCCATTCCCTTCCTTGGCCCGAATCCCGGGCTCAAAATCAACCCACGAGGGGTCGGACTACGGGCAAGCCCGTGCCGCCGGATGGATTCGGGCAAGCCGAACGCACCCGGTGATGTCAGCCAGTATTCGGGCCTGCGGGGTCCTGTCGCGCGGGGGATGGTCCCCCGCCTCCAAGACAGGAGCCAAACAGATGTCCCGCAAAGATGCACACGCCTTCGCAGCCTCCCTCGCCGCCACGCTCATGGTTTCGATCGTCGTCTTCCAGGCTGGGGATGGAACCTTCGGCGCCGTCCCCGCCGATGAAATCGACGGAGACGAGGTTCAGGTGTTGGTCGAGATTGACCCGTGGGCTTAGGCCCCCCACGGTTTCACAAAAGGCACACGCGGAGGCGCAGACGCGCCTCCTGCCGCAATGCCGCCCTCGCGCGCGCCACCCGCGAGGCCTTCGCACAGCGGACCGTAGATAGTGCATCGCCAGACGGCCCGAGGCCGCGGATGCGCCAGTCGCAATGCGACCACCACAACGTCAGGATAATCGACGTGTTCGGCCCAAAGCCGACATTGGATTTACCGAATGCCGCTGCGGCGCAGCATGTTCAAAGCGGACATGCGTCCTTTGGCATTTAAGAACGGCAACGTCTAACCGAAGGCTCCGAATTGCTCGTTTATCAGTGGATCGAGGGTTTCGAACCCGAATGTGCCGCCTAACGGGTTGATGAGATACGGTTCAGCAGTCGCAGTCGTCTTCTTCAGATCGATCCGGTTGCTCCGTCCATCAGCCCATTTCATCGTGTATTGAGTGTTCGACTTCTGGTGGCGACCGAGCCCGATCACCAGAATCATGTCTTGAGCCAACCGCCGAAAGAAGACAGTAAAGTTTCGTTTGGGTTGCGTTCGATGCATGCAGTTCAATCTCCGAGCGGACGCACCAGTCCCCACCTTAACATCCCGAATAGGAAGGTCAGAGCCGGGGCCCACCTGTGCGACCGATTTAATCCACATCCAATCGGGTCTGTCGAATTTGGCTGGAAGCCAAATATCAGGAATAATGACTTCGTTATTGTAGGCTCTGGCCAGTGAAGCACGGGTATGAATTTTTGGCGACACACTTCACCTCTTTTTAACGCAGGTAGTCTCGGGAATATAACCCGATTGAATGAAGTAATACGATGGGGTAGCAAGATCCAAGCCAACAAAACTGGCAAAGGGGTGGGTTCGGGCAGAATCCATGCAATCGACGATCTTGGACGGCCCAAAGCCGCCGTCCGTCAAGGATGCGGGATTCCGCGTCGCGGCCAGTCGAAGGAGACATTCTCTGCGTCTACAAGATTACGGGTTCGACCAACGACCCTGATATAATCATTAGCGGATGCGACGAAGGAGCGGTTTCTTTCAAAAAAGTCACGCCTGTCTGAGCTCAGTAAATCGAACCGTTTCGCCCTCTTTTCTGCCTTCCAAATTTTTGGTTAATAGGTTCCAAATCCTGCCAAAACACTCCTATATTCAGTTTTGATCCAAAGAGACCCCACATGACCGCGCAAGCTCCCGCCCTGACCCTTGGATCGATCTGGAGGCGATGGGACCCGCATATCCACGCGCCCGGCACAATATTGAACGACCAATTTGGTAGCGCCAATCCCTGGGACACCTATCTGTCTGCCGTTGAAGCCAGCGATCCTAAGATTGAGGCGCTCGGTGTAACCGATTACTACCTTCTCGACACGTATCGCGCAGTGCTTCAGCATAAAGCGAAGACGCAGTTGGCAGACGTTACCACAATCTTTCCGAACATCGAGTTGCGCCTGACAACACGAGCGGCCAATGGTTTCGTCAACATCCATCTCCTCATCGACCCCACCGAAGACGATCACATCGAACAAACGGAACGCTTCCTTGAGAGGCTGGAAATAGACGCTCATGGGGACACATTCAAATGCTCTCGCGCCGATCTTATCCGACTGGGCCGTAAAACGCTCGGTGACGAGGCCTCGGAAAAGGCGCTTGTCGCCGAAGGCGCAAATCAGTTCAAAGTAGAGTTCGCACAGCTCAAGAATACCTACCGGAGATCCGATTGGGCGAAGAAAAACATTTTGATCGCAGTTGCCGGTGGGAAAGATGACGGCACATCCGGATTGCGCCAAGCCTCTGATGCAACCCTGCGCGCCGAAATCGAAAAGTTTGCCCACATCATCTTTGCAAGCAGCATTGCCCAACGTGAATTCTGGACAGGCAAACGCCCGGCTATTTCCGTCCAGGGTCTCAAGGATCGCTATGACGGCTGCAAGCCTTGCCTTCACGGCTCTGATGCCCATCGACCCGATGAGGTCGGCCAGCCAGATCAGGATCGTTACTCCTGGGTGAAGGGCGCGGCAACATTTGATGCCTTGCGCCAAGCCTGCATCGATCCCGAACACCGCGCCATTGTTGCAGATGCGCCCCCTACTGGTGCCCTCCCTTCGCAGGTGATCAGCTCGATCACCATTTCCGGTGCCGATTGGGCAAGAACACCCACCGTTCCATTGAATCCGGGGCTCGTGACCGTCATCGGTGCCCGGGGGTCAGGCAAGACCGCCCTTGCCGATATCATTGCCGCCGCCTGTGATGCCGTCCCACCTACCATCTGGTCTGACAGCGACGACGCCCTGCGAACGCCTTCTTTTCTTGCGCGCGCCAGACCGCTGATTGGGTCCGCGCACGCGAGGCTCGTCTGGGGGAGTGGCGAGAGCGTTGACCGCGCCCTTGATGGATCGGACGCTGGGCAACTGTCTGCCTATCCCCGTGCGCGCTATCTCTCCCAACAATTTGTAGAGGATCTCTGCTCTTCGACCGGGATTTCAGACGGCCTGGTCCACGAGATTGAACGCGTCGTCTACCAGGCACATGATCCAAACAGCACTGATGGCGCCACCAATTTCACCGAGCTTCGAGACCAGAATTCGCACCGTTTCCGGCAATCGCGGTATCGAGACGAAGCTGCCATTGCAGACCTCTCCGATCACATCGCCACAGAGTTGGAAAATGAGGCGAAAGTCGCCGGTTTGAGACAGCAGATCACTCAAAAGACCAAGTTGATCGCGGATCAGACCGCCGACAAAGGTAAACTCAAACTCACGGGCAAACCCGAATTCATCGCGCGGCATGAAGCGCTGGTGATGGTCGAGGCCAATCTGCGCCGGACAATCAATGCTCTGTCTGAAAAGCACCGCACCTACACCGCACTTCAGGACGAAGTGGCGAGTGTCAGAGCCACGACCGCGCCCGAGATGTTGCGACAGACCAAGGAAACGCATCTCAAAGGCAGCATGTCTGACAGCCAATGGGAAAAATTCCTCTTGGTTTATAACGGCGATGTCGATGCAACTTTGCGCGATGTGATTGCAGTTACCGAATTAGAAATTCAGCGTCTCACTGGCGATGCCGTCGTTGCTCAGGATCAGAACACTCCGCTGATCGCGTCCGATCAAGACCTTCAGGCCGTGACCCTTAACACCCTTACGGCCGAGATCGCCCGGCTCTCGACGTTCATCACTACCGACCAGCATGTCCGGAAGCAGTTGCAAACGGCTACTGCGACCATCGCGCGGGAAACGGCAGCGCTCCAAAAACTACAAACGGCACTGACCTCTGCCGAAGGCGCAGAAGCGCGCCGGAAGAAGTTGCAGGGCCAGCGCATCGATTGCTATGAGCGGATTTTTCAGGCCATCATCAATGAACAAGCCGCGTTGCAGGAGCTTTATCAGCCTCTGTTGAAGCGGCTCGCAGCTACGTCCGGCACGCTGAGTAAACTGCAATTTTCGGTCACACGCGTTGTGGATGTAGAAAAATGGGGTCGCTTCGGTGAGGAGAACCTCTTCGACAAGCGCCGCAAAGGCGCAACCAAAGGTGTCGGGTCCCTCACAGCCCTTGCCACCGAGCAGCTCGCACCCGCTTGGAGATCCGGGTCGGCTTCTGATGTGCGAGCGGCTATGGAAGCTTTCATGGCGGCCCATGCGGCACAACTTTTGTCACACGCGCCCTTTGAGAAGACCGAAAAGGCCGAATTGCGGAACTGGATGAACCAGTTTGCCCATTGGCTGTTCGCCACGGATCACATCACCGTCCGCTACGAGATTGGCTATGACGGTGTCGATATTCGCAAGCTGTCCCCGGGCACACGCGGTATCGTGCTTCTGCTCCTGTATCTGGCGCTCGATGACCAGGACGAACGCCCGCTCATAATCGACCAACCTGAAGAGAACCTGGACCCAAAATCAGTGAACGACGAGTTGGTGCCACTGTTTATCGAAGCCAAGAAACGCCGTCAGGTCATCATGGTGACTCACAACGCGAACCTTGTTGTCAATACGGACGCAGATCAGATCATAATCGCTGAGGCAGGGCCCCATGCTTTGGGTGGGTTGCCGCCCATTACATACCGTGGAGCCGGCTTGGACGACCGCGCTACCCGGGTTGAAGTTTGCAAGATTTTGGAAGGGGGCGAGCCCGCCTTTCAGGACCGCGCGCGCAGGTTGCGGGTTAGAATGGAGCGGTAGAAGATATTGGGGCGTCGCCTCTGCTGTTTAGCCTTCGTCGTTGTGACCGGAGCCCAACGTCCCCGCCCACATTCGCTACCGATAGGAAGCATTCCGTCGCGAAGGCAAGGACAATCAGAAAGTTCTAATGGATGTGTAAGTCCAAGTTTATTTCAGTTAATTGCTATCAAGGCCCTATACTTGATGGACATTCTTGGAATGCAGAAAACGTCAGCTTTCCTGAAGAACGACCACCGATCAGAACAGGCGTCAGATCAAGCCAACGGAAGTCCGCTTAGCCAGCATCTCAACATTCGTTTTGCGAAGCAGCGAAGGTCGGCTTTCCGCCGTCTGTGACGGTCGCTCGAAGGGAACAGCCACACTGACTGCCCAGAAGAGACCGCTCCTGTCCTGCGCTGGCACCAGGCTCAAATGAACGGGTCGGGCACCGCGCAGCCTCGGGTTCTTTAGCCGCAGGGTTGGTGATCGTTCAGCGGATTTCCAGATCACCAGCAGTTGTGCCAGTAGCCAGCGCGTCCACGAACCACTTCGGTTTACGCCCACGACCGGACCAGGTGACTGCTGGGTTCTCAGGGTGCCGGTATTTTGGTGCGACTGGGGCGCGCTTGGCCTTGCTGTCTGTCCCGACCAGTTCCGCCAGGGAGTAGCCCATTTCTCTGGCCACAGCTTCGACCTTGGTGCGGGCTTCCGCCTTCTGTCGATCCTCAAAGGTGGAGATTGCCTTGGCGATGTCCTTCTGCATTTTCTTCAGCTCGGGAAGCGACAACGCCTCGAGATCGTAATCAGCCATACTATGCCTTGTGTCCTGAATGTTCCGGTATCGATAGCCCGTCGGGGCATGGCCCCGCAACTCCCGCCAGGCAAGGCAAGGGGTGGCGGGAGCCGGTGATCGTCATTTTCGCCGCCAGTGGGGTGCTGGGCTTGGGTTCAGGCAGTCCCGATTGGCAGGATGACAGGGTCTGGCATGGGCTCCCCGCGCCTCTCTGGCTTCTGGTCCATCCCTTCGACTGACAATCCCCTAATCCCGTTCGCTTGCCTGCGCGCAACCCCGCGTCAGTCCGGGCCGTGTTGCCCCTTTGGGGCTGCCCGCTCCACCCCGGTCCTCTGGGGGTTTCCGGCGTCCGTTCCGTCCACCGTGCACGCGTCACCCGACGGGCTTTTTCCGGGTCTTGTCGAAGGGACGGTCCCGAAGACAGGACACACAGGAGCTAATCATGCAAAACATCGTCATCCTCGCCGGCAACATCGGTCAGACCCCCGAAACCCGCACCACCCAGGGCGGCACCAAGATCACCAACTTCAGCCTTGCCACTTCCCGCCCCCGCCTCTCGGAAGGTCGCGTCCTGCGCGACGAGAACGGCTACCGGATCATGGACACGGAATGGCACCGCATCACCTGCTTCAACGGTCTCGGCAAGACGGTCGCGGAGCATTGCGAAAAGGGCATGAAGGTCCTCGTCCATGGCCGCATCCACTATACCAAGTGGATCGACAGCATGGGGAACGACCGCTACGGCTGCGAGATCATCGCCGAGAAGGTCGACTTCCTGAGCCGCCCGAAGTCGGCCGAGAACGAAAACCCCGAGCTAGTCGACCGCGACGACGAGATCCCGTTCTGAACGGGGTCTCCCCCTAGGACCCGGCGGGGCAACCCGCCGGGTTCGCAACTTAAAGGGAATGCGGCTTTGAGCCCAGAATGACACATGTTGCGAAGTGCACGAATGGCGGCTTGCAACGACGCATCTGCTTCACCGGAGCGGATGAAAGCCGAGGCCGATTCCCTAAAGCCGTGCCCTTCTGTGCTTCGCGACGACTGCCGTTAGTAGACCTTGGATCATCAAAGCTCTTCGAACCGCTGGTCAACCTTCTTCGGAAAAAGCGCGCCATCCATCGGTTCGGCCTCACCAACGTAGCTCTCGAAGTGCACCGCACAATCAGAACCGTTGGATACGATGACACCATACTGCGCCGGGCCCTCGTAGCACTCTTGCCGCCCGTTCCTGCCGCGCAGAAAGGGTTCGACGCGGTGATGGTTTCCCGCAAGCGTTGCGCATGGCAATCCACCCCAACTACCCGCCGAGGAAATGTGGCAGTGCCCCGCGACGACTTGAAGAATGTCGGCACCACTGTCTTTCAACACGGCGAGTAGCTCGCCCGGCGCGGCAAGGCGATAAGTATCGACCGGCATTTGAAGTGCGGCTGGGTTGTGATGAAGGATGACAATGGCCTTCAGGCCGAGGCGGCGCGCGTCCGCCAATTGGCTTGCCACCCATGCCAGCTTGAGCGGCGGGAACCCTCCGCGCTCTTCTCCGGGTTCGGAGCTGTCCAGAACGAGCACACAGTGGCCCTTGATGTCACGCCGCCATTGCACATGACCATTCGAGTCGGTTTCAGCGTCTTGACTGCAAGAAAGGTAGACATTTCGGTCGTCGTGGTTTCCAAGCGTGACGCATTGCGGGACCGGAAAGCCCGCGCGCATCCGATCGAACATCTGGTAGGCATCAGGTTCGGCTTGATCGGTAATGTCCCCGGCGAATACACACAGGTCCGCATCGCCATGCCGTTCGCTGGCGTTCCTCAGGGCTGCCTCGAAGCGGGCAGTTGTATCCATCCTCGGGGCTGCGGTGCCCGGCGCAACCAGATGCAGATCATTCATCACAACGATCTTGAGAAGCCTGGCATTTTTTGCATTTTCTGAGGTTTTCATTTTCCAGGGCCTACCCTCGTTCGAGCACTTTTCGCTTGGGTAGATGGTCGATTTGCAAAGCAAAATGGGTATCTCTGCGCTAACGTGTGCAGCTCTGGCATGAAAGCTTAAGCCTACTTTGGCGCATCCACAGCCAATGACCGCTCGGTCCGCATTGCGTCCGATCATGCCAAGCTTTCGAGAGTGAGAGGAGTGCCGGTTTCCCGGTGACGGGTTGAGGGTTGGGAGAGTGGCTCCCGGCGCCTGTCACGGGAGATAGCCGATGGGCGTTGTAGAAGTTTTGGATCCGGTGCAGCCGACGCGTGCTGGTGGCTGGAAAGTCGACGTGAGCCGGGGTGAGCGGAACGGGCGGGTATCGTCCGAATGGTTCAACCGGCCGGATGACGAGCGGTATCTGTCGCTCGATGATCTGTGGGCTAATGTGAAGGGCCGGTCGGAGCGCAGCCGCAACCGCGTGGTGCAGACGGCGGATATCCGGGTCGAGGCCGCGCGCGACGGCGCCGAGCGGTTGCACCTGATGCTGCCGAAAGCGCATGAACCGGTCGCGCCCACACATTGGGCGTTCGGCCAACTCGCCAGCATCGTCGGCGCGCCGGCGTCCTACCTGCGCCAGTTGCCCGCGCCGTTGGCGGGGATCAACCTGCAATACGGTCTGACCAACCACCGTGCCGAGCAGGTGAAGACTTTCGAGACGGAAGACGGCCGCACGGAACTGCGCGCCGTGACCGGCCCGGACTATGGCCGCATCCATGACCACGAGTTGGTCGAGGCGGTGCAGCGCATCGCGGGCAATGGCACGGGCGACACGCGCTGGAAGGTGCCGGGTGTGCTGGACTGGTCGACCGGGGTCTACAACCCCGATGTCGAGATCAGCCGCGACACGACCACGCTCTATGCCTCGGACCGCGACGTCTTCCTGTTCCTGGTCGACGATCGCAACCCGATCGAGGCGGGTAAGCTGCCCGACGGCTCCCCCGATCTCTACTTCCGGGGCTTCTACTGCTGGAACTCCGAGGTGGGTGCGAAGACCCTCGGCATGGCGAGTTTTTACCTGCGGGCCGTGTGCCAGAACCGCAACCTCTGGGGCGTCGAGGATTTCCAGGAGATCAAGATCCGCCACTCGAAATACGCGGCCTCGCGCTTTGCCCATGAGGCAGCCCCGGCGCTGACGCGCTTTGCCAATTCCTCGCCGCAGGGGTTCGTGAATGGCATCAAGGCCGCGCGGCAGCAGATCGTGGCGCGCAGCGATGAAGATCGCGCGGATTTCCTGCGCAAGCGGGGCTTCTCGAAGGCGGAGTCCGGCAAGATCATCGAGAAAGTGCTGATGGAAGAGAGCCGCCCGCCCGAGAGTATCTTCGACTTCGTGCAGGGCATCACGCGGCTTGCGCGCGACAAGACCCAGCAGGATGCGCGCCTCGAAATGGAAGGGCGCGCGAAGAAGCTCCTCGATCGGGTCGGCTGACAGAGCCCCCACGCAGCGATCGTCCGACACCGGGGCGGTCGCTGTGACCTTTTTCTCAACATGCATGCCGCTGGCCATGCCCCGAAAGGGCAGGGGGCTTCGGTGTGCGGATTTCAGCGAGACACGCATGACTCCCCAGGAAGAAACCGTCATTCTCGAGGCCCGCGATATCCTCGGCCGCTACCTCAGCCAGAACCCGGTCATCGGCAGCTGGCAGGCGCTGCTAGACTACTGCGCGCTGACCGTCCGCGGCCCGGTCGAGCGATTCCATGTCCTCTATCTCGACCGCAAGAACCGCATCATCGCCGATGAGCTTTTGTCGACCCGCACAGTCGATCATGTCCCTGTCTATCCGCGCGAGGTGATCAAGCGCGCCCTGATGCTGAACGCCAGCGCCCTGATTCTGATCCACAATCACCCTTCGGGTGATCCCACGCCGTCCGAGGCCGATCTCAGCATGACCAAGGAGATCCAGAAGGGCTGCAAGTATCTCGGCCTGACGCTGCATGACCACATCATCGTGGGTGCCGGAACGGAGCTGAGCCTGCGAGCCCTCGGCAAGCTCTGATGGTGCCAGCAGACCTCCCGCCGCCCCTTCGAGGAAGAGGGCGGCGGTTTGGTCTTTGACGGATGAGGCGGGGAGAGTGGCTTCCCGTGCCGTTGGAGATATTGCCATGTTTGATCTTCACCTGCCGCTCCAACCGAGCCCGCGCCCGATGGGGCTCGTTTCAAATGGCGCAACTGTCGCTCCTGATCCCAGCCTGCCTATCGCGCTGACGCGGATGCATCGGACGCCGGCAGCCCTGATGTCGGGCACCGCTGCCCCCGTGGTCGTTGAGCGTTTTGCGACGCTGGCCGATGCCATGCAGGGGGCCTTTGAACTTGCCGAGGACAACGGCCCCGATGCAGCGCCGCAGTTTCTGGCCGTCCTTGATTGCGACCAGCGCCTGGTTCTTGCCGGGGCCGCCAGTTATGGCGCTGTGGCTTGGTGCCACCCTGTCGCCAATGCTCTTGAGGCGCGGGCCGTTGTGACCGAGGCGGTTCAACTTCGCGCCCAGGCTGGCCGTGCCATTGATTGGCACGAGCCTGAATTGGCGCAGCGGCTTCGTCACCGTGCTGATCTGCTGGATGCGCGTCTGGTCGATCCGCTGTGGCGCGCTTTTGCCGCCCGGGCGCTGCAGATCGCGGCGTGACGCCAAAGAGACAGAGGAGGGCTGGGAAGGGTTTGAGCCTTCGGGGGCCAGAAGAGTGCGCCACCCGGGGGGTCTGACCTGTCCTCACCGAACGGAGTTATCCATGACCCAGACTGAACCCGCTCTGGCCGCCCCGCTGCGGCCTTCCACCGTCGATTTCGGGGCGATCCTTGCCGCGCATGCCGAACGCACCGCCCGGACCCTCGCCCTGCGCCCCGGCAACAAGGACCGCCTGTTCGATGGCCTCATGGCCGCCGGCATCACTCATGTCACCGTGATTTTCGACGGGGCCGGTGACAGCGGCCAGATCGAAAGCATTGGCGCCTGGGCGGGCGAGACGGCTGTCGATTTTCCCGCGACTGAAATCCCCTATGCCGCGCTGACCTGGGATGACCCCGAGGTCGAAATACGGCAGCTCCCGCTGGAGGATGTCGTCGAGCAGCTCACCTACGACTTCCTCTCTGATACCCATGGCGGTTGGGAGAACAACGACGGCGCCTGGGGCGAGTTCTGCTTCGACGCCGCCGCCCGCTGCATCCATCTCGAGTTCAACGAGCGATTCACCTCGTCCGAACTTTACACGCACGATTTCTGAGGGGGCGGCGATGGCACATCCCTACCACCACGCGCTTTCCTCGGTGAAGAAATGGGGCGGCACGGTCGACAATTTTATGGCGGTGCATGCCTGGTTCGATCAAAGCAAGGAAATCACTGCGGATTTTCGCCACCGGGCCCTGCGGCACCATGCCGAGGGCATCTTCATGGCCGAGACGATCTTCGGGCCGACGCTCACCCTCTCGACCGGGCGCATCATCCCGACCCGATGGGTCGGCGAGCAGCATGTGAAGGAAGACCTCGGCTTCATCCCGAGTTTCGCCGACTGGGTGAAGGCCATCCGGCCCGAGCCTTGGATGGGCCGGGCCGAGCGTATCGAAGCGCTGGTCGATCCGCATCTTACCTCTCCCGTGGTCGAGGTCACCTGAGATGACTGATCCGGCTTATCAGCGCCTGGGCCTGCCAGTGACGGCGTCGCCCTACACCGTCCTGCGCGCGGCGGTTCGGGCGCTTCATCCCGACACCCGGGCTGTTCGCGGCTTCCGGACGGCGCGCAAGCGCTTCTACCTGCAGATGCTTTGCGCGCATGCCGCGCGACAGGCGGGGGGCGACGATCCCGCCGGCTGATCGCCCCCAACCACCCCTTCATTCCAACACAACGCCCGGCCGCCCGGCCGGGTTTTTCCCATTCAGGAGGTCCCCATGGCGGATTACTTCACCCATTTCTCATGTCTGATCGACGTCGGCAGCCCCGAAAAAGCCGCCCGCGCACTCGCGCTGTTTCATGACCTGCGTGCCGCGGATCAGGACGCCGATGATCCGGTGGTCTCGGGTTTCACCCTCGTGCATCAGGACGCCTCCGAGGGCAGCACCCTCTGGATCCATGACGACGAGCATGGCGATGTCGAGGCGGTTATCCGCTTCGTGCTGCGCCTGGCCGAAGACCTCGACCTCACCGGCCTCTGGGGGTTTCAGTACGGTCTGACCTGTTCCCGCCCGCGCCTCGACGCCTTCGGCGGCGGCGCGCATGTCATCGATCTCGGTGCCCGCAAATCCATCGGTTGTACGAGCAGCCAGGAATGGCTGGCCGCCGCGCTTAACGGGGAGGACCCCCATGCCTGAGATCATCTGCACCACCGTCTACCAGTTCCCCGAACTCTCGGATGCGGCCAAGGAAAAGGCGCGCAGCTGGTATCGCGAGCTTGGGCCTCACGACGATTGGTGGGACGCGGTCTACGAGGATTTCGAGCGCATCTGCGATATTCTCGGAATCCGCCTGAAGACCACGCCCGTGCGCCTGATGGGCGGCGGGACGCGGGCCAAACCCTGCATCTGGTTTTCCGGCTTCTGGAGCCAGGGCGACGGCGCTTGCTTCGAAGGCTATTGGTCCCACGCCAAGGGGGCGACCGCGCGCATCCGGGACTACGCGCCCACGGACGCGACGCTGCATGGTATGGCGGATCGGTTGCAGGCCATCCAGCGGCGGAACTTCTACCAGCTCGCCGCCGAGGTCAGCCATCGCGGGCGCTACTACCACGAATACACCATGTCGGTGGACGTCACCCGCGACAGCCCGACCTGGCAGCCGCCGACCGAGGACGCCGAGGAGATCGTGACCGAGGCGCTGCGCGACCTTGCCCGCTGGCTCTACCGCCAGCTTCAGAGTGAATACGACCACCTGACCTCGGACGAGGCCATCGAGGAGGGGATCATCGTGAACGAGTACACCTTCACGGAAGGAGGGCGGCGGTTCGGGTGAGAGCGCGGGAAGTTCATTTGATCTTTACAATGAGGCCATATGATCTATATTCAGGCCGATGGAGGACGCCATGTACGTCGCAGAGAAAATCCGAGAACCCGCACAGATCAACGCCGTCGCGTTGAAGGCCTATGCGCGCGTGGTCGATGCCTGGGGCCTTAACCTGAACGAAGCGGCTGGCCTTGCCGATATGACGGTGAGCACGTGGAAGCGTGCCAAGAAGCCGGATTTCACGGGGGAACTGACCAAGGATCAACTGCTGCGGCTCAGTGCGGTGATCGGCATCTACAAATCGCTCGAACTCTATTTCTCCGAGCCGCTCGCGCGAAGCTGGTTCACCCGGCCGAACACGGGGCCGCTCTTTGGGGGCAGCCGTCCGGTTGACACGGCGATCGACGGCGGCTTGCCGCAAATTCTCGCGGTTCGGACATATCTGGATGCGCTGCGTGGTGGGGCATGAAGCAGACCGAGATTTCCGATCGCGGTCTCGTTCGTCTACTGCCCGCCACCTACCACAAGCCGCCATCCCTGCGCGGTCTCGTCGATACCGATGACGAGATGGAGATCCTCGCAGAGATCGAGGGCCTGACCAGCGGCCGCCTTCTTGCCGAACGTGGCCGCAATCCCCATCTGGACCCGCGCGAGCTTGCCTGGCAGCGGCGCAGCCGCGATCTGCGCATTTACGGCGACAGTCATGTCAACGCCGCCTTCACCTATACCCGCGCCGGCGGGAACCGCTTCAACACCGAAGATCGTGGCGCCTGGTACTGCGCGTGGGAGGTGATGGTTTCTGTCAGCGAAGTGGCCTGGCACCGCACCCGTGAACTCGGCTTTACCGGGAGCTTCCATGACAGCGCTCGCTATGTGGAATTGTTGGCGGATTTCATCGGAATCTTCGATGATCTGACCGATGAGCCGGAACACCCAGCGCTGCATCCCGATCCGGCTGTCGGATATCCCGAGGGCCAAAGCCTGGCCCAACATCTTCGCCGGGCTGGATCGCGGGGCCTGATCTACCCCTCAGTTCGGGCTCCCGCGCCGGGCGGGAATTGCCTCGTCTGCTTCGAGCCCCACGCCATCCAGAACGTCCGGCCGGGCGCGTCTTGGGATCTTGTTTGGGATGGGACACCGCACTACTCGCTTACGGCCGTCGGCTGACGCTTTGCGGCGCAAGCGCTTTTTTGGCGGGGTCCGAAGACATGAAACCGGCAAACGGCAACAGGCTGGACGCCACGCACTTGAAGTCATGTGACCATCAGTTGTTCTTTGAGGCTTTGGACTGAGTCCGCCGGTCTTCTGGGCTTCCTATAGACGCGCTGAGGAAGGCGACGTCTCTGCCCCAAGAGACCACTATAGTTTTCTTCGATGAGGTTGCTTTTCCAGCGTTATGGACGCTCCAATATCACCATTTCCAAAGAATTGATGGACTAGCCCCACGTGAAGGGAGATCTGAAGACGCCGGGTCGAAAGACGGCAACGACTTGCAGTGGTTGCCGAAGGTCTCAGCGGTGTACCTCCCAGTCTGCCGCCGCGACCAGACCTTGGTCCTTCGGACAGGAGCTTGACCGAGGCTGATGTCCCGAAGGGCAAATCTGCCAATCTATAGGTTGGCAACTACGCTCGGTTTGCCAAGCCACGGTATGGCAGAAGCTCCGGAAGGCCGGAGCTAGCCGGTGCCGTGCTCACTTGTTCCCGTCGATCCACTTCGACATCAGCCCCTTGTCGCGGAAACACTCATCCGGCACGGCGCGGCGTTTGATCCGGGCGAGACGCTCGGCGAAGGCGACCTGTTTGGACGAGGGCAGGCTGTCCAGCGCAGTCGCGGGTGTGAGCTTGGCCTGCGCGTCGATCCAGGCGCTCAAGGAGCGCCGATCTTGCTGAACCTCCCACGGCAGAAGCGTCTGGTTGCGCAGGGCCAGAGCGCGCGCATAGGCGATCTGCTTTGGCGTCGCGGGCAGGACGTAAGTGGTGCTTTCCATCGGAGATCTCCCTTCTTAGCTTGGTTTCAGTATAGAACATAACAGGAACAAAAGCAAGCCGCCTGCGGAAATCATGGGGTTTGAGAGGAAGAGGAGGGCCGGGGAAGGTCAGGCCTGAGGATGCCCGAAAGAGGGTGTCCGGGCCTGATCCTATTCCTCATTCCGGAGTTCCCCGATGACCCATCTCGCCCATTTTGCGACCGAGCGCGCACTTGCGTCTGTTGCCCCCATCCCCTCCCCCGATACTTCGGCTGCGATCTTGAGCGTGGCCGAGGCGCTGCAGCCTGACCTGGCGCAAGGTTTCCAGATCGACGCGCTGCGCCTGCGCCTTGAGATGGAGCGCGCCTTTGGCGGCTCTGACGCGACCGGCGCCTGGGACTGGAAGCTGGCCTATGAAGCAGGCGAGGCAGCGCTGGTCTTGTTCCTGCGGAAGTTTGGCCGCGCGCTGTTGGCGCGGGCGGGCTCGCCCGCAGCGCTGCTGCCGATCCTTGCCAAGGTGTCCGGCCTTTTGCCGACCCATACGCGGCGGTCCGAGGAGATGGAGCGGTTCCAGCAGTTCTCGACGCCGCTGCCCATGGGGCTGGCCGCAATGGCTGCAGCACAGATCACCGCGCGCGATTTGGTGCTGGAGCCATCGGCTGGGACGGGCCTTCTGGCGATCCTCGCGGAAATCGCGGGCGGCAGCCTCGTGCTGAACGAGCTTGCCGACACCCGCGCTGATCTCCTCCGTCGCCTGTTTCCGGGCCGGCCTGTCACGGGCTTTGACGCCGCCCAGATCGACGATCATCTCGACGCGGGGCTGCGCCCGAGCGTCATCCTGATGAACCCACCCTTCTCGGCGGTGGCCAATGTCGACGCCCGCACCACCGAGGCGACAGCCCGGCATCTGCGCTCGGCGCTCGCGCGTCTGGCCCCCGGCGGGCGGTTGGTCGCCATCACCGGTGCGGGCTTCGCGCCCGATGCGCCCGCCTGGGCTGAGACCTTCGGGCGCCCGACCGAGACCGCGCATCTGGTCTTTACGGGTGCGGTGTCCGGTGCCGCCTTCGCCAAGCACGGCACCAGCTTCGAGACGCGGATTTCGGTCTTCGACAAATGCCGCGGTGGCGAGGTGGGCGGCATCACCGCCGATCTGGCGCGCCCGATATCGCCTGATGTCGCCAGCCTTCTCTCGCTGATCACTACCCATGTCCCCCCGCGCCTCGCGCTGGCGCAGGTCGCACCAGCCGGGCAGGGCCTCACTTCCCCCTTTCCGGGAAATCCTACCCGCGCCACGCGCGCTGCCATCAGCACATCGCGCATCACGTCACCAACACCAGCCACCAACGCCGCTCCACAGATCGAGGCCGCAAACCTCGCCTATACCCTGCGCGATGCAACCGAGGACGGGGCCAGCACGCGCCTGTCGGATGCCATTTATGAGACCTTCCGGCTGCAGGCGATCGACATTCCCGGCGCCACACCGCACCCGACCAAGCTGGTGCAATCGGCGGCCATGGCTTCGGTCGCTCCTCCGAAACCCAGCTACCGGCCCAAGCTTCCAGCCGCCATCCTGCGCGATGGCCTTCTGTCCGACGCGCAGCTTGAAACCGTGATCTACGCGGGCGCGGCGCATGGTGCGTATCTCGCGGGGTCTTGGACTGTCGATGAAACCGGCGACTTGGTCTCGGCCGCGCCGGACGATGCCGCTGACGCCGTCCGTTTCCGCCGCGGCTTCTTCCTTGGCGACGGCACCGGGGCGGGCAAGGGCCGCCAGTCGGCCGGGATTGTGCTCGACAATTGGTGCCAAGGCCGGCGCAAGGCGCTCTGGATATCGAAGAGCGACAAGCTTCTCGAGGACGCGCAGCGCGACTGGTCTGCCCTTGGCCAGGAGCGGCTGCTGGTCACGCCGCTGTCGCGTTTTGCACAAGGCCGCGACATCCCGCTCTCCGAGGGCATCCTCTTCACCACCTATGCCACGCTGCGCTCCGAGGAGCGGGGTGCAAAAAAGTCCCGCGTTGACCAGATCGTCGACTGGCTCGGGGCTGATTTCGACGGGGTGATCCTGTTCGATGAAAGCCATGCCATGGCCAACGCCGCAGGAAGCAAGGGCGAGCGCGGCGATGTTACGGCCTCGCAGCAGGGCAGGGCGGGTCTGCGGCTGCAGCACAAGCTGCCGAATGCCCGCGTGGTCTATGTTTCGGCCACGGGGGCAACCTCGGTGCACAACCTTGCCTATGCGCAGCGCCTCGGTCTGTGGGGCGGGGAAGACTTTCCGTTTTCGACGCGGGCGGAATTTGTGCAAGCTATCGAAGCTGGCGGCGTTGCCGCGATGGAGGTCCTGGCCCGCGATCTGCGGTCGCTTGGCCTCTACACGGCGCGCTCGCTGTCCTATGACGGCGTCGAATACGAGATGCTGGAACATGCGCTGACGCCGGAGCAGCGCGGCATCTATGATGCATATGCGCTCGCCTTCGGAGTCATACATCGGAACCTGTCCGCGGCGCTGGAAGCGGCCAACATTACTGGCGAATCCGGCGGTACGCTGAACCGCCAGGCCAAGTCCGCCGCCCGCTCGGCTTTCGAGTCCGCCAAGCAACGGTTCTTCGGCCATCTGCTGACCTCGATGAAAACTCCCACGCTGATCGCCGCCATCGACGCCGATCTCGCCGCAGGCCACGCGGCCGTCATCCAGATTGTCTCGACGGGCGAGGCGCTGATGGAGCGCCGCCTGTCGGACATCCCCACGGACGAGTGGAACGATGTGCGGGTGGACATCACGCCAAGAGAGGCTTGCCTGGATTATCTGCAGCATTCCTTTCCGGTGCAGCTCTACGAGCCCTTCACCGATAGCGAAGGCAACCTCTCCTCGCGGCCTGTCACGCGCGACGGCCAGCCGGTGGAATGCCGCGAGGCGGTGCGCCGCCGCGATGCGCTGATCGAGCATCTGGCAAGCCTGCCGCCTGTGCCCGGCGCGCTGGACCAGATCGTCCAGCGCTTCGGCACCGACCTGGTGGCCGAGGTCACGGGCCGCTCGCGCCGTATCGTGCGGAAGGGCGAGGGCGCTGCAGCCCGCCTCGTCGTGGAAAGCCGGGCGGGGTCTGCCAACCTCGCGGAAACCGCCGCCTTCATGGATGACCAGAAGCGCATCCTGATCTTCTCGGATGCGGGCGGCACGGGGCGCAGCTATCACGCCGATCTCGGGGCGAAGAACCAGCGCCTGCGGGTCCACTACCTCCTGGAACCGGGCTGGAAGGCCGATGCGGCCATTCAGGGACTGGGCCGCACCAACCGCACCAACCAGGCGCAACCACCGCTGTTCCGGCCCGTCGCGACCGATGTAAAGGCAGAAAAGCGGTTCCTCTCGACCATCGCGCGTCGCCTCGACACGCTTGGTGCGATAACGCGCGGCCAGCGCCAGACCGGCGGGCAGGGTCTGTTCCGGCCGGAGGACAATCTGGAGTCCCCCTATGCCCGCGATGCCCTGCGCCAGCTTTACCGCCGCATCTATCGCGGCGATGTGGCGGGTTGCTCGCTGATGGCGTTTGAGGATGCGACCGGCCTCAGCCTGACTGATGACAACGGTCTGAAGGATGACCTGCCGCCGATCACGACCTTCCTCAATCGCCTGCTGGCGCTGACGATCGACATGCAGGCCGTGCTCTTCTCGGCCTTCGAGGAACTCCTCGATCAGCGGATCGAAGGGGCCATCGCCGCTGGGGTCTATGACCTTGGTCTCGAGACGCTACGTGCCGAGAGCTTCCGCGTCACGGATGCGCGGGTGATCTACACGCATCCCGGCTCCGGCGCGGAAACCCAGCTCCTCACCATCGCGGAGAAGCGGCGCAACACGCCGACCTCCCTTGTCGATGCACTCGACTGGCTCGACGACCCGAAGGCGCGGCTTCTGGTCAACAGCCGCTCGGGCCGGGCGGCGGTGCAGGTGCCAGCCACCAGCCTTATGCTGGATGACGGCACCATCGAACCGCGGCTGAGGCTGATCCGGCCAACGGAGGCCAGCACGGTTCCGGCCCGGATGATGGAGGACACCCACTGGCTCGAAGCCGACCGCGCAGTCTTCGCCGCCGCCTGGACCGCGGAACTGGCCGAGGTGCCGGAGTTCTCGGAAACCACCCTGCATATCGTGGCGGGCCTCTTGCTGCCGATCTGGAAGCAGCTCCCCCAGGATGAAACCCGCATCTACCGGCTGCAAACCGACGATGGGCAGCGCATCATCGGTCGCCGCGTCTCGCCGTCTTGGGTCGCGACCACGCTGGCCGCTGACGCGCCGCAGCTGACAGCCGCACAGGTTCATGCCCTCGTTCTGGAGGGCAAGACCGTGGTGCGGCTGGCCGAGGGGATGGAGTTGCACAGGTCCCGCGTCATGGGGGTGAACCGGATAGAACTGTCGGGCTTTTTGGGTGCCGCCAAGGACCGGCTCAAGGCAGATGGGTTCTTCTCGGAGATCATCGCCTGGAAGCTGCGGCTCTTCTGCCCAGCAGACTCCAGCGGCATCGCAGTACTTGATCGTCTGCTTGCACGTTGTCCCGTGACAGGACTACATGCGCGTGGAGGGTGCTGAGCCATGTATTCCGAGACCGAAGATGTGATCCGCGCTCTCGCGGAGAATGCTGAAGGCGTGTGTCGCCATTACCTTCCCGCCGGACGGCGGGAAGGGTCCTACTGGATCGTCGGCGATTTGCAGAACAATCCCGGCCGGTCGCTCTTCGTGCGGCTGAACGGGCCTGCGTCGGGGCCGGGCGCGGCCGGCAAGTTTACCGATGGCGCCACGGGCGAGCATGGCGATCTTCTGGACATCATCCGCGAGCGGACTGGGATCTCCCGCTTTCCCGATCTTCTCACTGAGGCCCGAGCGCATCTTGGCCGTCCGCAGCCGGTCCTCCCGGATGCGCCAGTGCCGAAGAAGGCCAAAGCCCCCGGTGGCACGCCAGCGGCGCCGGCGCGATTGTTTGCAGCCTCGGTGCCGGTCGCAGGCACGCTTGCCGACACCTACCTTCGGGCCCGGGGCCTGACCCAAGGCGGCACGATGAGCGCGCTGCGCTTCCACCCGAAGTGCTGGCATCGAGATGAGGGCCAGACCCGGAGCATCCCCAGACCGGCGCTGATCGCCGCGGTCACCGATGGGGCAGGGGCTTTGCAGGGTGTGCATCGCACCTGGCTGGCTCTTGACGGTCAGGGGAAAGCGGATGTCGAGACGCAGCGGCGTGCCATGGGTCACCTCCTCGGCAATGCCGTCAGGCTGACCCCGCATGAAGACATCCTCGTGGTCGGCGAAGGCATCGAGACCATGCTGTCCCTGTCCGAGGCGGCCTCCGGCCTTCCCGTCTGGGCGGCTCTCTCGTCGGGTCACCTCGGGGCGGTCCAGTTGCCGGAGGGGCTGCAGCGCCTCTACATCGCGATCGACCGCGATCCGGCCGGGCAACGCGCGGCAGAGAGGTTGATCGCCAGAGCCACAGAGGTCGGGATTGGGTGCCATGTGCTCGAGCCACAACTCGGGGATTTCAACGATGATCTCCGGGCGACCGGCAAAGAGGCGCTGCGCCAGCATCTGGCAGGGCAGATCGGGCTTGAGGATCGGCAGCGCCTGTCAGGCTGAGCAGCATCGCGCAGGGGGCGGTCAGGGGCAGAGGGGGGGTAGGGGTCCTGCAGTCCTGTCGCGGGTGTGGATCATCACCTTTGCCTCTTCCCGGGTAAATCTCATCCACCCGACACCCGAGCGGCCTTCAAGAGATGGGCAGGCGGCCGTCAAAGGGGACGCCCCATCAAGGGCGGCAGGCAAGCTATTTCCGCCGCGGGGGACGAGCCCCCGCTTTGCATCGCGAAACAAATAGCTTGCCTGCCGCCCTCCTCCACATGCGTTCCGGCCCCGAAAGGCGGGGTGAAGGGGCGTCCCCCATGACGGCTTTCGCAGCCCACGAAGGCCGCGCGGGTTGTCGCGCGGATGAGACAGGCCCGGAGGCAAGAAACTGATGACGATCCACACTCACGACGACACGTATGAACCCGCCCACACCGCATCCCAGACCGCCCATGCGCTCGACGAGTTGCAGCTTTATGGCTACCGCCCCTTTGATGAGCCCGATCCGCGCCCAATGCCCGATGGGCAGCGCCTTGCGGTCGCCGTCGCAGACATTTTCGATGCCCTCGTCGCGACCCTGGAAGACACCCGCATGGAACCCGACCTCGAAGAGGTGCTCTGGGGCCAGGTCAACCTCTTTCACCGCGCCACGGCGAGGATTGAGCGGTCGCTCGACGAGAACGAGCAGGTGCAGCGCCGCCTCCAGCGGGAGCAGGACGGCTCCGAGGTGAAATCCACCGAACTTGAGCGCCTAACGGCCGAAGGCCTGACGCTGATCGAACGGCGCAACTGCATGGATATGATGCGCGATCACGCCGCCACCGAGTTTGTCCATCACACAGGCTCGGCCTGGCGGCCCCGCACTGGCTCGATGGTGAACCGCCAGCACATGACAGCAGCGCTCATCGACAGCCGCGACTTCCTTGCCGCCAAGCGCCGCGCAGAAACCGAGGTGATGTTGCCCGCAGGCCCCAAGGTCGCCCTCACCGGCGGGACCGACTTCAACGATCACCGCCTGATCTGGGGCAAGCTCGATCAGGTCCGCACCAAGTATCCCGATATGGTGCTCTTGCACGGTGGTAGCCCGAAGGGCGCAGAGCTCATCGCCGCCAAATGGGCCGAAGCCCAGGGCGTTACACAGGTGGCCTTCAAGCCCGACTGGAGCAAGCATGCCAAAGCCGCCCCCTTCAAGCGCAATGACGCGATGCTGGACGTGCTTCCCGTGGGTGTTCTGGTGTTCCCCGGCACGGGTATCCAGGAGAACCTTGCCGACAAGGCTAAAAAGCAGGGCATCCCGGTCATGAAGTTCGAGAAGGGGGCATGAGCCCCCTTTTCCTCTCGCGGGGAAATCGAGGTGGAAGAGCAGGCTTCCACCTGATATTTTGGAAGAAAGCCTGCTGGATCACGATATGTCTCACTCTGTCGCTCAACTTGAGGTGTTCCCGACCGACCTGCAGATGCGGCGGATCGATCCAGCCTGCAACATGCGGCGGTTTTACCGCATGAGCATTCAGCCCGATCTCTTTGGGGGCGCCAGCTTGGTGCGCGAATGGGGCCGCATTGGCGCGCGCGGGCAGATGATGATTGAGCAGCATCCAGATGAAGGGCGCGCCGTAACCGCGCTGATGAAACTTGCGGCGATAAAGAAGCGGCGGGGTTATGCATGATGCGCGGCCGCGGTTCGAAAAGCGGGCAGACACAGGAAAACGAGGGGGAGATGGCACTCGACACTGACAAGATCGATGATGCGGCTCTCGCGATCCTTAGCCTGACGCTGCATTACGGCGATCAGGTCTGGAAGGGAATCGATTGGGCCATCACCAACCGGCTTTTCGAGAAAGGCCTGATTTTTGATCCCAAAAACAAGGCGAAACCGCTGAGCCTGACCCCAGAAGGGGTCGCGCATGCGCGGGAAATTCTCGCGCGGGAGTTCAGCAAGGCCGAGTGACGGGCGGCTTTGCGGGACCTTACAGTCGTTCGCTGCATCTGCGCGCAATTTGCTCGCTTCCGCATCCGCATCTGCAGCATCAGCAACGCGCAGGGCGGATTCCGGTCATTGGCTGCGGTTTGCGTGGAGGTCTGGAATGCGGACATTGCTGCCTTTCGCTGCAGGTGCGCCAATGTCCGGTATCTGACCGGTTCACATTTGCTCGATGACGGCGAAAGGGACAAAACGCCAATCATCCGAGATGAAATCATAGTATGTAACTCAAAAGCGCTTGGCTTATGAGACATTGAATGGGTGCAAACGGTCGGCCAGCACGTTGTATTCCGGTACTCCGGTGTGTGGCGTTTAGTCTCGCGCAGCCCATAGGGCCGCTTCACAAAAAAGAACCGCTCTGAACGATCAGCAAAATCGTGCAAATGAAACGTGACCTGATCGTCGCTGAGCGCCACCACACCGTAGGCCGGAGCTTCGCAATTTTCCGTAATATGATCGACGGCCCCGTTCAGCTCCAAGGCGACCTGATGGTTCATGCCGCGCATGCAGGAATAGCTGATGCCGCGCCAATTGCCAAAAATCGCACGATGCACATGACCAAAGAACAGATGCCGGATGCGCGCCTTGTGGGGGGCGACGACATCATAGAATGTCTCCGAGTCCTGCAACATAATCCGGTCCATGGAAGCGATGCCTGTTTTGAACGGCGGATGGTGCATGAACAGGACGATTGGGCAGTCGGTTTGATCCAGTTCATGATCCAACCAAGCTTGGCGCGCGGGGCAAAAAGCGCCCGCGTGAGTTTCTGTGTCCTTCGTGTCCAGCAATAAAAACCGCCCGAACGGAGTGTCAAAACCGCTTTGGACAAAACCGTTTTCGTTGCGGGGTGTTTCTGGGAAAGCCTCGCCAAAAAGCTGTTGTATCGTCGTGATTGCCCACCATCAGATGCACGGGCATGGTGAGCTCTTCGATTTCGCGCAGAAACCGCGCATAGGCCGCTGCGTCGCCCCAGTGGATCATGTCACCTGTCAGGGCGACAAAAAACCAGCGTCGCCATGTTCGGCATTGATGGAGGCCACAGCGGCACGCAGCCGCGCGGCGGGAACTGGTCCATAAAGCATCCCATCGCCAATGACATGCGTGTCGGTGAGATGGATGAACTTCATTCTGCGGCAACCGGTTTTGCCCAGTCTTCCCACGCGGTACCTGCGCTGAACACGGGCCCATCCCACGTAAAGGGAATGTCATGGATGATTGTGCCACTGTCACTTGCAAGGATCACTGCATAGGACGGGGCCATGGGAGCACCTTGTAACAGCTCCTGCTCGGTCAGATCAGGCAGGGACTGATTGCCGGTGGAGCGAACGCTGGCAAACGGAACGCCGCACCACATCCCGTGCAAGGGTGCATGGACATGGCCAAAATGGAGATACTCGATGCGGTCGCAATAGGTGCTGAATAGCTCCGCCAGCGGTGCGCGGTCTTCGGGGACAAGAGCGATCTTGTCTTCGGCAGGCAGCCCAAGCGGCATGGCATTGTGATGCATGAACACGCGCGCGCGCGTGCAGTCTTTCAACTCACTTTCCAGCCAATCGCGCCGCGCGGCGCAGAAGTGGCCAGCGTGGGTGCGCGGAGCGGTTGTGTCGAGGTAGATAAGACGCGTGCCGTCGACTGTTTCTGCGTGGTTGATGAACCCGGATGGGTCTTTGGGATGGTCCGGAAAAGCGCCGAGAAACGCGGTGCGGTCATCGTGGTTTCCAATCAACAGGCGCACTGGGCAAGGCACATCGGTCAGCGCATCGACAAGGGTCGCGTAGGCCGCAGGCTCGCCCCAGTGGGTCAAATCGCCTGTGATGATAATCCGAGCGGCATCGCCGTGTTGGGCTCGCACATGGTCGAGCGCTTGGGCAAAACGTCTGTGGGGGTTCAAACCGCCCATACGTTCGCCGGGGACTGTCAGGTGAATGTCGGAAATGTGCACAAGTTTCATGGACCTGAGCCTTTCTAAAAATAGGTCCGGCCGCCCCCGAAAGGGCGACCGGTATTGGTTTAGCCGTTTGGCAGAAGGTCGGCGATTTCTTCGACCAGTTCTTCTTGCAGCTCTTTCATATCGGTTGCGTCGCCGGTAACGATGCGTTCGATCCCGTCATAGATCACCTGCGTGATCGCCAAGCCGTTGTCGCCGGGATAGGCCAGCCAGTCGCGCAGCAGCGGAAGCTGGTCCACAGCGGTCTGCTTGTTGGGGTTCTGCTCGTAGAAATCAGCCAGAATGATTTCGTTGGCCGCCTTGTTGGGGGGCATGTAGCCAGTTGTCATGGCCACCTGGGCCGCGCCTTCACCGGAGGTGATGAACTTCAACCATGTCCAAGCTGCTTCACGCACGGCAGGGTCATCGGAGGTCGAGGTCAGCATCGCGGCGTTGCCGCCAGCGGGCAGTCCCATCGGCGCGCCGTCAAGGCCCGGGAACGGGCCGGTCACGAGTTCAAAATCACCTTGGCTGCGCTCAACCGCGCCGAGGGCCGACGTCGACCAGAACATCATGCCCACATCCCCGGCGGAGAAAGACGACAAAGCAGCCTTCCATTCGAGGTTCTGCATTTCACACTCGGTAAAGATTTCCTGCATCTGTTCGAGCGCGATCAGCGCTTCGGGGCTGTCCATGGTCACTTGGCCATTCTCGACGATGGCTTTGTCCTGGCTCCACAACAGGGCCTGCACGAACCAGTTGCCGGTGATGTTCCAGCCCCAGAAGATCGGGTTGTCGATGCCGTTGGCCTTCATGGTCTTGCAGGCTGCAATCACCTCGTCCCATGTCGTCGGCAGCTCTTCGATGCCGCCTTCGCGCAAGATATCCATGTTGTAATAGCCAACTGGTAGCGAGATCGAGAACGGCAGGCCGTAGACTTGGTCGTCGAAAGTCGACAAAGACAGCATCGCTTCGTGGTAGCCTTCTGTTTCGAAATCGGCCTCAGCGGCAATGAACGGGGCCAGTGACTGTGCGATGCCTTTGTTGACCAGTGGCGCTTGGCGGTTCAGGCCCTGCATGGAAACGTCCGGCAGGTTACCAGCAACGGCTTCGCGCAGGACGGTGTTGGTAGCGTCCTCGTAGGACTCATATGTGGCGCGGAACTTAACCTCGATATCGGGATGTGCCGCTTGGAAGGCAGGCATCATCGCTTCATAGGTGACATCAAAGAGGTGGCTATAAGGATAGGCGAACTCGATTGTCACCTTGTCCTCGGCGTAAACGGCGGTGGCAGACAGGGCCAAAGCCATTGCAGTTAGGGTATGTTTCATTACATTTACTCCAGTTGTCGGGGCTGACGGTTTGGCGATTGGCAGACCCCAATGATGTTCCCCGTGTGGGGAGGCGATTATCCCCTTGCGGCGTTATGGGTAGGGCGGGCCAAGGCGCGCCCTACTTCATTCCAGACAGTGTGATCCCCTCGATAAAGCGGCGTTGGGCCAGTAAAAACGCGACGATCAGCGGTGTGACGATGACGGTGGCCGTGGCCATCATCGGGCCAAAGAACGACCCGTCCCCGTCGCCCTTGAATTCGCGCAGACCCAGCGGCGGGGTGAACAGATCGCGGTTTCCGGTCACGACGATGCGCGGCCAGAAATAATCGTTCCAATGTGCGACCACAGAAAAGATCGCGAAGGCCAAGAGCGCGGGGACCGCCGTGGGCAACATGACCCGCCAAACGATGGCCAACTCGGACATCCCGTCCATCCTCGCCGCGTCGATCAGATCGTCGGGCACGGTCATAAAGAACTGTCGCATCAGGAAAATCCCAAAGACCGAGATCGTCCAAGGCACGACAAGAGCCGCGTAGGTATTGGTCAGCCCCAGCTTCGCTAGCCCGATATAAAGCGGCAGGGCAATGGCATGGACGGGGATCAACAGGCAAAACAGGACCAGCCCGAAGACCGCATCACGCCCCCAAAATTTCAGCTTTGCCAGCGCATAGGCGGCAGGCAGGGCCACAACAACCTGGATTAGAAAAATCGATACAGTGACGATGACGCCATTAAGCAGATAGCGGACCAGCGGCGCTTCGGTGAAAGCCTTGGAATAGTTGAACACCACAGGGCGCATGGAACAGGACGCTTCGGTCTCGGCCAGCAAGGCCGCCTGCACGTTGGCGTCGTCTTGGCCCGCAAACCGCGCGCGGGCGGCTTCGATATCGGCGCGGTCTGGCTGGCGCAGGGCGACGCAGCGCGGGTCGATCATCATTTCCTGACGGCCAAAGAACCCGCCTTCGCCCCGGTCGATTTCGCCCGGACTTTTGAACGAATAGCTGACCATCATATAGAACGGCGCCAGCACGATGATCGTGCCAAGAATCAGCACCATATGTTTCCACCAATCACGTGTCATCAATAGTGCACCTTGCGTTCGACCAACCAGCGCTGGATCAGGGTCAGAAACATGACGAACAGCAGGAACAACATGGTGATGGCCGAGCCGATCCCGATCAGGTTCTGCTGAATGCCTTTTTCGAAGATCGCAAACATCATCACATAAGCGGACTTGTTCGGCCCACCGCCCTGCGGCCAGAAGGCCTCGATGGTGTCAAAGACTTGAAAGGCGCGGATGCAGGAAATGGTCACGACGAAGACCGTGGTTGGCCCAAGGGCGGGCCATGTGACCAGTCGAAACCGCTCCCAAGCGGAGCGGGCCCCATCCATTTCGGCCGCGTGGTAGAGCTCGCGGTGCACCGACGTCAGACCAGCCAAAAACAGCACCATGTTGAAGCCAAACCCCTGCCAGATGCCGATGAAACAGACCACCCAGATCGCGTAATCGCGATCACCCAACCACAGTGGAAACCCCTCGGCGCAACCATTGGCAAAGAAGGGCAACGCCTCAAACCACGTCCCGCAGGTCAATTCCAGCGTACGGTTCACCATGCCAATGGTCGGGTGCAGCATGAATTCCCAGGCGATGGCCATGGCCAGCAACGTGGCCATCACAGGCAGGAAATAGATCGTCTTGTAGACCTCCCCGATCCGACCCAGCGAATGGACCAGCAAGGCCGCCCCAAGGCCGAGACCCACGGAAATGGGCACCACGGTGACCACATAGGTAAAGGTAGCGATAAACATCTTTTCGTAAGACGAACGGGTGAACAGGCGCTCGTAGTTTTGTACTCCGACCCAATCGAAGCCGGGATTGCCCAATGAATAGTTGGTGAAAGACAGGACACACGCCACGATGATCGGCACCAGCAGGATTAAAGCCATCAGCGTCAAGGCAGGCGCGACCAACCCCCAGCCCGCGCGCGCGCGCCTGTTGTCAGGTTTGGCTTTGACAATGCTTGCGACGCTGGGGTCCACGACAGCCATGTTAGGCCACCTCAGGTGTGCGGTTGGCGGCAAGTTCGGCGCGGCGCAATCGCACGCCCTCAGCGTCGAATATCATGGCCGCGTTTAAATCAAAGGTCAGGCCGACCTGAGCCCCCAGACCCAAACTCTGCCGCTGCGTCGGCATGGCCCGCAAGGTCACACGCGACCCATTGCTGTCCAAGGCAATTTGGGCAAAGATCTCGGACCCAAGGTTTTCGAAATGCACGACCCGTCCGGTCAGACGTGGCGAGGACTGAGTCAATCGCAGGGCTTCGGGGCGTAGACCCAATTGCATGACTTTTGGGCTGTCGATGGAGAAACGAGAGGTCAAAACCTGATCAAAAACGGTCAGCTCCGTGCCGTTGCGCTCGACCGGCAAGATATTGATCTTGGGCGAGCCGATGAATTCGGCCACCCGAATGTCGTCAGGGTCTTCATAGATCTCATCGGGGGCCGCACATTGCAGGATCTCACCGTCCATCATCACCGCAATACGGTCGGACATGGTCATGGCTTCGACCTGATCATGGGTGACGTAAATGAAGGTGGCCTTCAGGCGGCGGTGCAGCTCGGCGATTTCAGCGCGGGTCTGTACACGCAGCTTGGCATCAAGGTTTGACAGCGGTTCATCCAACAAGAATGCGGCCGGATCGCGCACCAAGGCGCGGCCCAGTGCTACGCGCTGCCGCTGTCCGCCCGACAATTGTCCAGGCTTGCGGTCCAGAAGTGCTGCGATTTCCAGCATCTCAGCCGCTTGCCGAACCGCTTGGGCAATATCGTCTTTTTGGGTCCGCGCACCGGGCAAGAAACCGCCCAGCACCGGCAACCGCTGCAATGCTGTCATTTGGCGCATTTGCAAAGGCACGGCGATGTTTTCGGCCACGGTCAAATGCGGATAAAGCGCGTAGGATTGAAATACCATCGACAGATTACGATCCGCCGCACGGAGCTGTGTTACATCTTTTCTGCCGATCGAGATGTTGCCGCTCGTTGGCGTCTCCAGCCCAGCGATGATCCGCAACAGTGTCGATTTTCCGCAACCAGATGGCCCCACCAGTGAAATGAACTCACCATCCTTCACATCTAGGGTCACCCCTTTCAAAACGGAAGTCTCTCCGAAGTCCTTGGTGACAGATGCGATTTGCAGATCTGACATGTGATTCCCCCGTGTTGCAGCCAAGCAATAAGCGGTGAGCACAACTGTTTTGTGTCGTCATATTAGTGAAACCGATGGGTTCTATGTGGAGAGCAAAAGGAAAGTTCATGCGCCCCAACCACCATCAATTCGAAGCCTTTGCCTATGTCGTCCGTGAGGGGAGCTTTTCTGCCGCCGCAACTCGGCTGGGCGTCACCCAATCCACGATCACGCAACATGTTGCGAACCTCGAAAAAGGCGTCGGAACGCTGCTTTTGCTGCGCGGCCGCGACGGGGTCGAATTGACCCCGACAGGACAGGATTTTTACGATCTGGCCGACCGCATGGTCGCCCTCAGCGCAGAGGTCACCGAGCGGCTCGAAGGGTTCAATGCCATGAAAGAAGGCCGTCTCAAGATCATCGGAAATGCGCCGCAACCCGCGCTAAAGATCATCGCAAGGTTTCAGCGCCGGTTTCCCGATATCCGCGTCGATTTCGGCCTTCACGATTGGACGACTGCCAAATCGATGATTAGCAACCGCCTTGCGGATGTGGGTTTGATCACGGATGCGCCCGAGCATGAGCATTGGGAGAGAATCCACATCGAAAGCGCGAAGTATGTGATTTATTGCCGCTGCGATCACCCTTTCGCAAAGCGCAGCAAGATTTCACTGTCTGAGCTCGAACAAGAGACAGTCATTATCCCGGAAAATGGGTCACTCACGCGTCGCTTGCTGGACCAAGCCTGCGATCGCTACACCATCTCGCTAAATCGCTTGGCCACAATGACGACCTTCCCATTGATGTGCGAAGCGGTGTTGCAGGGAATTGGTGTCGCGTTGTTCTTGCAAAACAGCAGCCTCATCAAAGACAATCTTTTCGAAATTGACATCGAAGAAATGCCTGAAGCCCGAAACACGTCCCTTATCGCCACCAAAGACCGTGCGCGGTTGAAGCTGGTTTCAGAATTCATAAACGCCGCAATTGAATGAGAAACCCCTGAGCGTTCGGCTTCACTAAGGATACCAAAAGCAGCCGCTCGTGTGTCGTGCAGCATTGGTAAAAGAGGGCTCAGAGCCGCCGTTAGCCGCAACAGGCGCGAACTACCGCTTTGGGCCGAACACGATGCTGCACCTGCGAAATAGGCTTCCATGCTGCGATGTGCGTGACTGTAATGGTGAAGGTTTCGACATGGGCAAGCCCCGTAAGCGGGGCCGGGCTGCTGAGGCTCCGCCCTGAATTCTGACCTTGCTGTATTCCTGTGCCAATACGTCTTGGCCTGTCTCATCCTGAGCCATCCCAAGACGTTTGCCACATGGTCGCCTTCACGATCCGCTTTCAGCCCTGACGGGTCTGCATCCCTCTTGCAAGGCGGACGCTGCCGCCGGGCGAAGCCGAGGGGCTTTAGTCTTCGCCACCTGGCATAAGATTCAGAAGGGCTATGCGTCTGGCTTCTGGTCGAACAGAATAACGTGCGCGCCTTCTTCACTGTCAGGGTTGCCTACCAGCACGAACGGCATATCCGACCCGTTCTTCTCGTAGAGACGGCGGTATTTCATCTGGCCGCTGAGCGGATCGCGCACTTGGTCGTAGCGAAAGCTGTGCTGAACGCCGTCTTCGATCCAGGCCTTGACGCCATCGGGGGTCACCAGTGCAAGCGGCGCGCCGTCCAGCAAGATTGTCTCGCCAACGTTGAAAATCTCTTTCATCTCATGGGTCTCCTATCGGTCTTCTTTGGTAGCGTTGCAAACCGTCGTCGCCTTTGCAACGATCTCCGCCCCGCGTGTTCTCTCTCTCTCGGTGTCATTGCCCTCGGATCACAATCGTGTCCTGCTCCGGTCGCTTGCGAGCATTTTGGGTCTGGAGGCTGTCTATCCTGCGTCCCCATAGGCCTCGTACCTCAGGTTCGCACTGTCCGACGGATCAAAGTCATCGGACCATCTTGTACGGCGCATGCCGCAGATCCACTGGAACACGACGCCAACCTCGACCTCTTCACCGTTTACCGTCGCCCAAATGACTTCGACGGGGTAACCCGCATAATTCTTCATGCTCTTCTCCTGACCTCCATTTGGTCGGAGCCGCAGTTATCAGGTAGCAGGTATATGCCGGTACCTATATATGCTTGGCCAACACAAAACGGAGTTTACAAACTTGCTTTACAGGCCTCTACATATTGCGCTCTTTCTGGGCGCGGCTTCATCGGCTGTCGCTGCCGAGTGGGAGATCGGCTTGTCGCGAGGTCTGGAGACCTATGCTGCGACTGCAAACGACGGGACTTTGCTCTTAGTTTGCGATCCAGACCGTGTCTACAACCCAAACGTGAGCCATGCCTATTTTTTATCGCGTCACAGCGATGACAAAGCGCCACAACGCATTGTCTTTCTTGCGGCGACCGGAGAGCAGGCTGCCTTTTCTGTGCAGGACGGGATCGCAACGCAACGCGATGCTGATCCTGCCGAATGGGCACAGCTCATCGACATGATCGAGGCGGGCGGTCAAATCGCTGTCGTGACTGCACGCGATGCCTTTACGCTGGATCAGGACGCACTGCCCGGGCTTCGATGCCGCTGATCTTTCGAGCGAGTTCTTCGATTTCGGATCTCAGTACCGCCTTGCCGAAGGCAGACAACAGTTGCGTCACCCCATAGACGTTGAGCGGGTCATCAATGCTCATCTGCAGCACTGCCGCATGGGCGGCGTCGAGCCTGATCATCGATTTCATAAAGGGGGCACCAGTGCCTTTGGGCTCGGTCAGGCGTGGTCGTGCAGCGGAGGCAACCTCATGCCAGGTCGCGGTGTCGCGCAGTTTCTGCATGCGGGCGCGAACCTCTTTTACCAAGGCACGCTGAACGTAGTCCAGGCCAAGGCCAGATCGTTCTGCCAGCGCATCAATCCGTGCCTTATCCTTAGCCCCGATGCGCACGTAATAGGTTCGAGACTGCGTTTCGGTGCTATTGCTGCAAGCATCATCCGCCAGCGGCTGGGTGGATACCCCTGGGTCGATGCGCGCGGTTTCAGCCGAGGCTGCCTGTTGCCCTTTCCGGGGTTCTTTCTCGTCCACCGAATTTACCGCTGGGCCTTCTGTCGCGACCGCTGCCGCCGTACTCTGATTGAATGCGGCATATTTCGTGGCGCTCGTGGCGAACTGCCGCGACCGCGCCAACCTGTCTTCGTTCGAGACAGCGGTCCCGGACCGGTTTGGAATCTTCCTAGCCATTGGCAGCGTCCACCATGGCCTCGATGTCGCAAAGGATCTCACTGCATAAGGCGAGGGCGGAGGAAAGATGCCCCGCCTGCAACCGATGACGAAGATCCTGTTCATAAATGTCCCGCACGTATCCCAGCGGTCCGGTCAGCGGCATGCGCTGGATCGCAGTGAGATGGGGCACCGGCGTGGGCAGAAGTGGCATGGTGGAAATCACCTCGAAGACCTCAAGGTCCTGCCGGTGAACCCTGCTTCTTGCCGCATCACGCTCAAAGTCATCGCCTGCGGTCACAAAATCGATCGCGCGTTTGTCCGCGTTCATCAATACCGCCGAAAACAGCGGGGCGGGGTCATCCGGTCCGAGCGTCTCGATCATGCGCATAACCCATGTCAGGGTTTTCAGGGCCGCCACGAAATCCGATTGTACCGGCACGGCCGGCACCAGGATCATGTCGCAGGCCAGCGCCAGTGTTTCGGTGTCGGGGTGTTCGCCGGGGCGGGTGTCGATCAGAACCAGATCAATACCTTCAGCCTCAAAGCTGTCCAGCGCGTGGTAAAGGCCTTCAACGGTCTCGGGGGCATCGGCCACGGTCAAGCCTGTGGGCCATGGAAGGCGTGGCAGATCACCGAAGTCGGCGCGCGCGCTTTTTGATTCCCATTCGAGGATTTGCTTGTCAGCATCCGCATCCATGACATGCACACGGCGGCCGCGTGCGAGCATGGCGGACGCAAGCATCTGTATGAGAGTTGTCTTTCCCGATCCGCCCTTCGCGGAGATGGCCGTCACAACAAGCATTCAATGTCTCCATAACGTATATTTTGGGCCGTTATGGCGATGCCTCGGGATGGCGTCCAGACCTTGCGCGATACAGGCGTTCAACCTTTGGGTCCGACAGATGTGCAGCTGCTGTGGCGATGTACTGTTTTGGCGATCATCTGTGTACGCGTTCGGTCAATCGGTCAGCAGGTCACTCACGCCGACCCTCATTGCAGCGTCCATTCTTTTCGCCATCGCGTCGTTGTGGCAATTTCCCAATGCTGCCATCAGCCTTCGAGGTGTCGGGTCACCTGACCATCGACTATCCGTATCAGCGCCGAGGTAATAAGCACGGTGCTGCGCAGGCGTTCCAATCCCACAAGGTCTTCTTCTCCTTCCGGGAGAACCCCTTTGAGCATTCAACGCCAATGAAGGGATATCGTGTCGGCTGCGCCGACGTCATTCCCGCGCCTGTTCAGGATCCGGGCCAGTGTCCCGGATCGCGGCGCGGGGGAGGCGGTGTCCCTTCGGTCTGTTCGTTGTCGCGTGGGGTTTACAGCAGGCATGGCCAAGGCCCTGCCTGCTGATCACCGAAGGTGCGACAACGGACCGAAAGGACGTTGACAGGAACGGTATTGTGTATGACAAAACTTGTGCGGCGACTCATTAGAGTTTTCGTGTTTACAAAAACTATCTAATGATAAATCTTGCCACCCATGTCCAAACGCCTCTCCACCATAGCCCGACAGGAGGTTCTCCGGCTTGCCGCGCAAGGGCTTGGCGATGGGGAGATCGCCGTGCGTGTTGGCTGCTCCCGGCCCACTGTCGCCCGCGTGCGGGCGCGCGGTGTGGTGACGGATCGAACCACAAAGGGCCGCGTGCTGCAGGTTCGGGTGTCCGCCCGTGAGGCCGAAGCATTCGAGGCGCTTGTGGCTGAGACGGGCATGAGCACGTCGGGTTTGCTCCGGCACATGATCCGTCTGTCATCCGGCATTGTCGCGTTTCGCCGGGACGAAGTCATGGCGCTCAAGGCATCGGCCAATCAGCTCAATGCCTTGGCGCGCAATCTTGTGCAGATGCTGAAGCTTGCCCATGCGGGCAAGCTGCGGTGGAACGCGCGCGACGCGGCACTGGTCGGTCGGCTTGCGGATCGGGCCGAAGAGGTTGCCCGGGCTGTGCAGGCTTTGCGCGCGGCCTCGCTGCGCGGGTCCTTCGTCCGGGTGTCCGATCTTCGGGACGTTGGGGAGGGGCAGCGCGATGGCTGAAACACGCACCCTCCAGCAGGCGGTATTGGGCGAGATACTGCCTCATGTGGGGCGGCGGTCTGCAGCCATGGCAGGCGAAGCGCGCGTATCGCCGGGCCGTCGGCGTGGTACGTCCGGCGGGGCAGTTGCGGTAATGTCCTGGAACGCGTTGCGGGTGCCGCAAAGCGTGGTGAAGCGGGTCGGCACGGGCGGGTGTCATTCGCCCAAAGAGTTACGCCGACAGATGAAATACATTCTGCGCGACGAGGCGCGGGTCGCAGCCTGGTCGAACCAGATCGGCATCGATCGTGTCTTTGGCGAGCGCGGCATGGAAAATGTCATTGCCGATTGGAGTGCTTCCTGGTGCGGGGCGCCGAAACGGGGTCACACCGATCACATCATCCTGTCCTTTCCCAAGGGAACCGAGGCGGAATTGGCGGAAGCCATCTCGCGCGAATGGGCGCAGGAGGTGTTCGGCGGGGATTACCGGGATCGATATCGGTATGTGGCGGCCCTCCATTGCAACACAGACCATGTGCATGCCCATGTTCTTGTCGACAAGGTCGGGATGGAGGACGGCAAGTTCCTCTCGATCAGCCGCCATTCCGAGATCAGCTATGACATGATGCGCGAGCTGCATGCGCAGATCGCGGGCGAGCACGGGCTGGTGCTGAACGCCTCTTCCCGTCTGTCGCGCGGCATCATGGAAAACGCCCCGCGGGACACTGATTTGCAGGCGGCCCGCAAGGAGGGACGGGAGCCAGTGGTTGCCCCGCTGGATCCTGAAAGCCGCGCTCTGCGAGAGGCCGAGATACGCAGACACGCCGAGGGGTATCGGCAGCTGGCGCAACTTGCGGGGATGGGCCTGGAGGCCGACACCCCTCCGGATGGATGGATGGGGCGCATCGCGGAGGGCGCAGAGCTTGCCGCCACCAACTTGATGAAAGGAATGCCGGTGAAAGAAGGGTTTGCCGAAGGGGTTGATATCCCCGCTGCCGGAGCGGATGTGATCGGTCGTCTGATCGCCGCCCGCGAGACATTGCAAGCGGAAGCCGACACCGCCTGGAGCGCCATTCAGGACATGGCGCCCGGTGCCGAAAAGGTCGAACTGGAACAGCTCTTTGCCGGGCAGGCCCGCGAAATGGGCACGCTTCTGGGCCGGGACTTTCTTGCGGATCATTCTTCATCGGTGTCGCCCGAGCGCGATCCCTACAGTGTGCAGGGGATTGCGGGACTGGCTGCACGGGCAGGAGACGAGGGCCATCCGCTCTCGGCTGAGGCCGATGCTGCACTGGGTCATTTCCGAGCGGAATTGGCGCGGGTTCTGGCACCCATGGAGGCACGACTCGAGGAGGCTGGCAGCAGCGTCGAAGAAGTCGCTGCCCGTTTCACCGCACCCCATTGCAGCAAGGCGCAACTCGAAGCATCACGCCCAGTGGACGCCCAGGAGCGCTCGGACTGGCTTGGGCTCGAACGCGACCTGCAGGCGCGCGCGCGTGATGTTTTTGCGGGGCTGCACATGGATCGTGATCTTTTGGCGGATCTGGCGCGTCAAGACATTCTTGACGCAGGGCAGGGCAGCCGCCTTGCCGACATCGCCACGCTGGACAAGCTGATCTCCGACGTGCGGCAAGACCTGCGCGACGGGGATATGGATCAGCTGGCAGCGGGCCGGATCGATCCGCTCATGGACCGCATCGAAGACCCTGGTCTGCGACAAGCCGTGTTCTCGGAGCTAAAGGCCATCGCCGCAGTGGATGCGGATGATGACATTGCCGGCCGCGACAGCGAACCCGCCGCCACCTATCGGACCCGGATCGAGGCTTTCGAGCGCGCCGAGGAGCGAGGGCGCGACCGGGACGATACCAGTGGCGATTACGGCCTTTAGAGGATTCAAAACATGCTGCATGCAATGGAAAGCCGTTGGCGGTATCCGATCGCCATCCTGCTCGGTCTCGGTGTTGGCACCTGGATCGGTGCCGCGATCGCCACGCTCTATCTGATGGCGCGATTTGGTGAAGACCTGGGTGGGTTCGATATTTTCGAACTTTGGCTGCTCAATCTGTCTGATCCACGGATCAAGGCAAACCCTGCGGTGGAACATACTGCGTGGCTCATCACGGCACTTCCTGCCCTGCTTCTGGCGGCGACAGGAGCGACATCCGTTCATCGCGGGTCGCTCACCGATTATGATGATGCGCATTTCCAGTCGCGTCCCGAGCTCCGCCGCAACCGTATGTCGGCGTCTCTTTCCCAGAACGGCTTTCTGTTCGGCAAGCTCGGGTCACCTGCGTCCCCTGCGCCTTTCGTGTCTGCCACGCCAGATCGCTTCCCACACGCTATGATGATCGCGCCAACGGGCCGGGGCAAAGGGGTAGGCTTCGTTTTGCCGAACCTTTTGCACTTCCAGGGCAGTGCCGTGATCCTCGACGTTAAGGGCGAGAATTTCGAGAAGACATCCATCCACCGCAAAAAGGCGCTGAACAATCAGGTCTGGTACTTTTCGCCCTATGACTACGTTCAGCCCGAGGGCAAGAACGGGCCCGTCCTGACCCGCACGCACCGGTTCAATCCTCTCCAGCGCATTGCCGATCTGCCCAGCCCCGAGCAGCAATACACCGCCGTCAACACCATGGCGGACTTGTTCCTCATCGTCGAAAGCGTGAACGCGCAGAGCTTTTTCCAGGCCGGACGCAGCCTGTTCGTGGCGTCTTGCCTCTATGCCATCGAGACCGGCAAGCCGACGATCGGTGAGGCGCTGCGGATCATGACTGGCGGCGGCAATAAAAAGGAATTCTACAAACGGGCCGCCATGCAGACCGCGAACCCGGTGGTGGCAGAGATTTTCCTGAGCATGGCCGACGAAGTGGACAAGATTCTCGATTCCTATGTCAGTGTGATCCGCGGTGCCGGATTGGAGCTCTGGCTCGATCCGGCGGTGGACCGAGCGACACAGGCAAGCGATTTCGACTTCGGGACGTTCCGACGAAAGCCACAGTCGCTCTATATTGTCGTGCAGCCGGAGCACCTGAAAACACTGGCCCCCCTGATCCGGCTCCTGTTCGCCGATGCCATCGCATGTCTGCAGCGCGCGCATCCCGGACCGGACGAGCCACATCCCGTCATGTTCCTGATGGATGAATTCGACCAACTGGGCAAACAACCCCTGGTCTTGCAGAGCATCAAGACGATCCGTTCCTATGGCGGGCGGCTCTTTATCATCTCGCAGTCGATCCCCGGTCTTGAGGGCATCTACGGCGAAACCGACCGCCGCGCGCTGCAGGCCGGTGCGGGTGTACAGATCTACATGACCCCGCAAGATGATCGCACTGCCGACGTGCTGTCCGCAGCCCTCGGCAAACGCACGATCGTGGGCAAGACCAGATCACAGGCAACCGTGCGCAAGCTCTCGGAAAGCGCAAATATCAGCCGTCGCTCGGAAGAACGGGCGCTGGTATCCCCCGCTGAATTGCTGCGTTTCCCGCTCGACAAAGTCCTTGTCCTGCCCGAGGGGCAATATCCCATCAAGGCGGATCACATCCGCTACTATGCGGACCGGCATTTTGAGGAGATCGACAAAGCACGGCAAGGGCATGCCTTGCCCTATCCTCCTGCTGCAGCGCCAGTCTCGAACAGGCCGAAGAAAATCACCCTCGAGCAACCAGAACCCGCAGCACCCGCGGCGATCTCCATGGGCGACAAGGAATTCGAGACTGCGGTCCAGACCTATACAGGCGCGCTACAGGGATACGCAGAAGCCGCCAGGGCAAAGCCAAAGAAAACACGATCTGGTCGTAGGCAACGGAGCTCAGGCTTGGCCGGAACTAGTACAGCCTGACCACTTCTAAATCATTAAACAAATAGAAACCAAGGCTTAAGAAGCGCTTACGATCCTAGTCTGGGCTTAGGTAGTGGATTAAGGTGATGGGGTGGCCGATGGCCGAATGCTTGGAGAAGGGCTGACGCTTGGCTTCGCCCAAGGCTCCGAGTTATTCTTTTTGGCAGTGTAAACAGCTTTGCGCATTTATTTTCAAAGCGTTGCACATTCTGCCGCGAGAGTTAGTGTGACATCATTTCCGAACATATGACCTATGGGGGAACTTTTGCGGATTGTCGACAACACAACCACGCTGCTGGGAGATGATCTGAAAAGCGAGCTGTCCGGCGCGTCGAAATTTCGGGTCGCCGCCGCGTGCTTCTCTATTTACGCATTCGATGCCCTGAAAACGGAATTGAGTGAACTAAAAGAGTTCGAGTTCATTTTTACCACACCGACGTTTACCCCAAACGGTGCGATCGACCGCATCAAGAAGGAGAAGCGTGAGTTTTTCATTCCCAAAGGGCGAGCGGCAGAAACGCTTTCAGGCAGCGAGTTTGAGATTCAGCTTCGGAACAAGATGACTCAACGGGCGGTCGCGCGGGAATGTGCCGACTGGATCCGCAAAAAGGCGCGCTTCAAGTCGAACGTCACATCAGCACCGATGCAGCAGTTCGGACATGTGCAGCGGTCCGAGACCGGTGCGGCCTATATGCCGCTGTCAGGGTTTACCGCTGTTGACCTCGGGTATCAGCGCGGGGATGCGGTCTCAAGCTACACACAGGTCATGGATGAGCCCCAGTTTGCGCAGACCTACCTGAACCTCTTTGACCAGATCTGGAATGATGAGGAAAAGCTGCGAGATGTCACGGCCGAAGTCCTTGAGCACATCGAGTCCGTGTACCAGGAGAATCCTGCCGAACGGGTCTACTTCATGATTCTGTTCAACCTGTTCAGCGACTTCCTGAGCGAGATCGATGAGGACGTTCTGCCTAAGGATCGAACCGGTTATCTTGAAAGTCTTGTTTGGCAGAAGCTCTTCAATTTCCAGCGAGATGCCGCCGTCGGCGTTATCAACAAGCTGGAAACTTATAACGGGTGCATTCTGGCCGACAGTGTGGGGCTGGGCAAAACCTTCACGGCTCTGGCGGTGGTGAAGTATTACGAACTGCGCAACAAGGACGTTCTGGTCCTGTGCCCGAAAAAGCTAGCAGACAACTGGCGCAACTATAATGCAAACCTGACCACCAACATTTTCGCCAAGGACCGGTTTCGATACGACGTGTTGTGCCATACGGACCTTTCACGAACGTCTGGCGAGTCATTCGGGATGCGGCTCGATCGTGTGAACTGGGGCAATTACGATCTGGTCGTCATCGATGAATCCCACAACTTCCGGAACAACGATGTCTACAAGGACCGCGAAACCCGTTACCAACGTCTGATGAACCAGGTGATCAAGGCCGGGGTCAAGACCAAGGTCCTGATGTTGTCGGCGACGCCGGTTAACAATCGTTTCACAGATCTGAGAAACCAACTGGCGCTTGCCTATGAAGGGCATTCAGATGCCCTGAGCAAGAACCTGAAAACCAAGACCAGCGTGGAAGAGATATTTCGTCGCGCGCAGACTGCGTTTAACGTCTGGTCCAACTTACCCCCGGATCAAAGGACGCCAGCCTCCATCCTAAGGGCACTGGATTTCGATTTCTTCGAGCTGCTCGATGCGGTGACGATCGCGCGATCCCGCAAGCATATCGAAACCTTCTACGACACGGCGGACATCGGCAAGTTTCCAACGCGACTGAAGCCGTTGTCACATCATCTGCCGATCACGCACCGTGACGACGTCATCGGCTTCAATGAGATATTCGCCCAGCTGAGCGACCTGAAAATGGCCGTCTATGCACCGGTCAACTATATCCAGCCCAGTCGTTTGAAAAAATATGAAGACCTCTATGACACCAAGACGGAGGGCGGCAAAGGCACGCTGAAACAGGCTGACCGCGAGAAGAGCCTGCAAGCCTTGATGACGACCAACCTGCTCAAGCGGTTGGAAAGCTCTGTCCATGCATTCCGCAAGACCCTTGGCGCGCTGTCCGGCAATATCGGCCGGACGCTGGATGCCATTGCCCAGTTCGAGGCTTCCGGCGGTGCAGCGACGGTCGAGGATTTGGACATCGACCTGGAAGCTGTTGCGGACGAGGATGACGACTTCGCCGATTTCTCTGTAGGTAAGAAGATCAAGATTGATCTGGCAGATATGGACGTCACGGCCTGGAAGCAGGAGTTGTCGGTCGACAAGATCATCATCGATGGCCTGATTGCCGAGATGGAGAAGGTCACGCCCGAAGACGACGCGAAGCTTCAGCATCTAATTGCCGAGATCGCCGGAAAGATGGCCAACCCTCTGAACCCCGGCAACAGCAAGGTGGTCGTTTTCACCGCCTATGCCGATACCGCGAACTACCTGTTCGATCAGCTCGCGCCACATTTCGCCGATGCACAGAACATTCACAGCGGCATTGTCACCGGATCGGGCAATCCGCGAACCACGCTCAAGAAATACTATGACTTCCAATCCGTCCTGACGCTCTTTGCCCCCCGCGCCAAGGAGAAGGACAAGATCATGCCCGATGATCCGGCTGAGCTGGACATCCTGATCGGCACCGACTGCATATCCGAGGGACAGAACCTTCAGGATTGCGACTACCTGATCAACTATGACATCCACTGGAATCCTGTTCGCATCGTCCAGCGGTTCGGCCGGATCGACCGCATCGGCTCGCCCAACACCCAGATCCAGCTGTCCAACTACTGGCCCGACATCAGCCTGGACGAATACATCAACCTCAAGGAACGCGTCGAGAACCGGATGCATATCGTCGACATGGCGGGCACCGGCGAGGATAACGTGCTCACCTCCAAAAGCTCGGACGTCGCCTACCGCAAGGACCAACTTCAGCGCCTTCAGAACGAGGTGATCGAGCTTGAGGACGTGAAGACCGGCATTTCCATCACCGACCTGGGCCTGAACGACTTCCGGATGGACCTGCTCAACTACCTCAAGACCCATGATGACCTGCCGCGCATGCCGCATGGGTTGCACACGGTCATCCCGTCGGACCCCAAGCGCGGCCTGCACCCCGGCGTGATCTTCACGCTGCGCAACATCCATGACAGCGTGAACGTGGGCCAGCAGAACCGCCTGCATCCTTATTACCTGATCTATATCGGTCAGGACGGCCAGATCATCGCGGACCAGACACAGGTCAAACGCCTGCTTGATCTGATCCGGTCGGGCTGCAAGGGCGTCACACAGCCCATTCGCGACTTGTGCACAGCCTTCAACGCGGAAACGCAGGACGGGCGCAAGATGGGCACCTACTCAAACCTGCTCAACGACGCCATCCGCTCGATGATCGAGGTCAAGGAGGAACGTGACATCGACAGCCTGTTCTCGGGCGGGCATACCACGGCGCTGACCCAGACCATCGCGGGGCTGGAGGATTTCGAACTCATCGCCTTCATCGTGGTGCGCGACCCATGACGCTGTATCAATACCCGCCCCAAACTGCCTTGAAACGTGTGATCCCCAAGACCCGCATCTATGACGGGGCCGCCGCCAGCACGGCCCTGCGCGAGCGTTTCGTGCGCGAGGTGGATCAGATCACATGGGCGCACAAGCTCGCCCCCGAAACGCTGAACCTGCCCGCCACGCCTGCGGTGCCGGAAATTCAGGTGTTCCGTATTACGCTCAAGGGCGACGCGCTGCATGACGACATCCTGCGCGCCATGGATCGCGCCATTCCCTTCCCGCTGCTGTTCGAGCTGGTGGCGGGGGACCGCATCCAACCCGCCGCCGCCTATAAACGCCCGTCCGAGGCGGAGCGCGGCAAATGGGTGCTGTCCGATCCCTTGCGGGGGGAGTGGACCGCGCATGACGCCCCCCGCGCGCCCTTGCCGGTGGCGGTCAACCTGGGTGTGCTCTATGAGCGGATGCTGTCCGCGCTTATGCCGGTTGCGCCGGTGCCGGGCGAGGATGTGGAGAGCCGCCTTGCGCGACTGACGGCAATCAGGGCAAAAGAGCGTGAGATTGCGCAGCTTCAGTCGAAGTTGAAACGCGAAAGCCAGTTTAATATCAAAGTGACGCTGCACGGCCAATTGGCCGAGGCACAGGCGGCCATTGACCATATGAAAGACCCGGGAAAAACGGGCGGGGGAAACCATGAGTGACGAGATTGAAAAGCTGAAAATGCACAGCCCCGACCTGACCGCGCAGAATGTGGAGCGGATCGCTGCGCTGTTTCCGGGTTGTGTGACGGAAAGCACCGGCCCGGACGGGACGCTGCGCCGCGCGGTGGATTTTGACCTGCTGCGGCAGGAACTGTCGGACAGCATCGTGGAGGGCCCGCAAGAGCGGTATCATCTGGACTGGCCGGGCAAGCGGCAGGCGCTGGTCACGGCCAATGCGCCGATTGCCAAAACCCTGCGGCCTGTGCGGGCGGAGTCGGTGGAGTTCGACACCACCCGGAATTTGTTCATCGAGGGCGATAATCTAGAGGCGCTGAAACTGCTGCAAGAGACCTATTTGGGCAAGGTCAAGATGATCTATATCGACCCGCCCTATAATACGGGGAATGATTTTGTCTATGACGATGACTTTGCCGAAGGCACGGCAGAGTTTCTGGCCAAGTCAAATCAGGTGGATGAGGCAGGCAATCGGCTGGTGGCAAACCAGACTGCCAATGGTCGGTTTCATTCGGACTGGCTTTCAATGATTTATGCTCGATTGAAGCTTGCAAGAAACCTCTTGTCTGATGATGGAATGATCTTTGTTAGTATTGATGACAACGAACAAGGCAACCTGCGCGGACTCTGCGATGAAGTTTTTGGGCACGAAAATTTCGTTGAGTGCTTTGTATGGAAGAAAAGCTATGGAGGGGGGCCGAAAGAAAAATATGCTGTGACGCAGCACGAATACATACTCATGTATGCGCGTAGTATGGCAGATCTATCGCCTTTTGCGTTGCCTTATGATCCTAAGAAGGTTGAACGATATTATAGTGGTCGTGATGAGCACTTTGAGAAACGGGGGCCGTATCGTCTAAAGCCACTCGAAGCAACCAAGAGCATGGATGCAAGGCCAAATTTGGTCTACGAAATTCCGCTTGCTGATGGTGAAATCGTTCGGCCACAGCGACAATGGCTCTGGGGCCGTGATCGTGTATTGGAAGCATTAGAAAACAACCATGTGATTGTTGTGCGCAACAAGGATCGAGTGACGCTAAACTATAAGCAATATCTACGTGATGAGGATGGCGTCGAAAGGGGGGAGAAGCCATTCAGTGTAATTGATGGCATTTATACCCAGCATGGAACAGCTGATCTTTCAGCTCATTTCCCTGAGGCAGTTGTCGTTCAGTTCCCTAAACCAGTTGCCCTGATAAAGCAGTTTATCCAAATAGCACTTTCCAGTGACCCAAATGCAATTATTCTCGATTTCTTTGCAGGAAGTGCGACAACGGCTGAGGCTGTCTTCTCATTGCCAATTGAAGTGCAGAAGAACGTTCAGTTTATCCTTGTGCAAATACCAGAGGACGTTCCAGAAGGAGCACCGGCGCGCAAGGCAGGATTTCAACGGATTACAGATATCTCCAAAGAACGCATCCGCCGCGCGGGGGCAAAAATCCTCGAAGGGGAGTGTCACCCCGACTGGAACCGCGATGTGGGCTTTCGCGTGCTGAAAATCGACAGCTCGAACATGGCCGATGTCTATTACACCCCCGACGCCACCACTCAGGCCGACCTGCTGACCCGCGTGGACAACATCAAACCCGACCGCAGCCCCGAAGACCTGCTGTTTCAGGTGCTGCTGGACTGGGGCGTTGACCTGACCCTGCCCATCACCCGCGAGAGCGTCGCGGGCAAGACCGTCTTCACCGTCGCCGGCACCGCCCTGATCGCCTGTTTCGACAACGGCGTGGATGAAACCCTCGTCAAAACCCTCGCCACCCGCCATCCCCTGCGCGTGGTGTTCAAGGACACAGGCTTCAAGGACGACGCGACAAAGATCAACGTCAAACAGATCTTCAAATCCCTGTCGCCCGACACAGACGTCAAAGCCATCTGATGACCCCCGCCGAGCTGCGCCTCAAACTGACTGACCTGATCGCCACCTGGGAAAACGAGGTGGTCGAGTTCAAGGAGGCGTCCAATTCCTATTCCACAGGGGATATCGGGAAATACTTTTCGGCCCTCTCGAATGAGGCAAACCTGAAGGACGTCGACGCGGGCTGGCTTGTGTTCGGGGTGAATAACAAGAGCAGGACTGTCGTGGGGACGGATTACCGGCCGACCCCCGAGCATCTGCAAAGCCTCAAGCAGCAGATTGCCGATGGTGCAGACCCGACAACCACGTTCCGGCAAATTCATGAGGTGGATGTGGACGGCAAGCGGGTTGTCATGTTGGAGATCCCGCCCGCCCCAAGGGGTATTCCGATTGCGTGGCAGGGTCAGACCTATGCGCGGGCAGGTGAAAGCCTGAGCGCACTTGGCTTTGCGAAACAGGATGAAATCCGCAACCAGACCCTGCACGGCGATTGGAGCGCGCAGGTGGTGGACGGTGCCACGCTGGACGATCTGGACCCGCAAGCGGTGGAACGCGCGCGCAGTGACTTTGCCCTGAAGCATCAAAATCGGATTGACGCGGATGAGGTGCGCAGCTGGCCGGTGGCGACCCTGCTGGACCGCGCGAAGGTGACCCAACGCGGGCAGGTGACCCGCACGGCGCTGTTGCTGTTGGGGCGTGCAGAAAGCGCCTATCTGCTGTCCCCACATCCCGCCCAGATGACGTGGAAGCTGGTCGGACCGGAAACGGCCTATGAACATTTCGGCCCGCCATTCCTGCTGGCGACCTCGCAGCTGTATCAACGTATCCGCAATATCCAGTTGCGCCTGTTGCCCGATGACGAGCTGCTGCCGCATGAGGTGTCGAAATACGATCAGAAGGTCGTGCTGGAGGCGCTGCACAACTGCATCGCCCATCAGGATTACCGCCAGAACCAGCGGATCATCGTGACCGAGCGGCCGGATCGCTTGGTGTTGGAGAACGCAGGCCGGTTCTTTGAGGGCGCGCCAGAGGATTATGTGCGCGGTGACAAGACGCCAAGGGGATATCGCAACCCCTATCTGGTGCAGGCCATGGTCGAGCTGAACATGATCGACCAGATGGGTTACGGCATTCAGCGGATGTATGAAACGCAGCGGCGGCGTTACCTGCCGATGCCAGATTACGAGGTGGCCGGGGACGCTGTGGTGATGACGGTCTATGGTGGGGTTGTTGATACGGCCTATACGCGGGTGCTGATGGAAAACGGCGGTTTGAAGCTGACCGACGTGCTGGCGCTGGACCGGGTGCAGAAAAGGTTGGAGGTGCCGGATGCGGCGATCCAGGCTCTGAAGCGCAAGGGGCTGGTTGAGGGGCGTAAACCTCGGTTCCGCGTCTCGGCTGCTGTCGCGGCTGCATCGTCCAAGAAGGCCGAATACATCAAGACCCGTGCGTTTGACGATCAGCATTACGCGGACATGGTGGTTGAGTTTTTACGAAAGTTCGGCAGCGCTTCACGAAAGGACGTTGATGACCTGCTCTGGGACAAGTTAAGCGACGCCTTGGATGACACGCAGAAGAGAAACAAAATCGGAAACCTTCTCAGCGGCTTACGGCGCAAAGACGTGATTTTTAACGCTGGCTCCAAACCTGCCCCACAATGGAAGCTGTGCGAATGAAACAAGAACATCCTACGAAAGAAATTACGAAAGAAGCGCTGGATTTAAGAAAGCGACAGTCATGAAAATCAAGTTCAAGTCGCAACCCTATCAGACCGATGCCGTCGATGCGGTGGTCGATTGCTTTGAGGGCCAGCCCCGGCAGGATGTTCTGAAATACACCATCGACCCCGGCGCCGACCGGCAGGCCAAGATGGAGGTGGAGGGTTTTGGCAACGCCGCTGTCAAGCTGCCCGAGGACGTCTTGTTGGAGAACATCCGCAAGGTGCAGCGCGGCGCGATGCTGCCCCCGTCGGACAGCCTGACGCATCACACCGATGACAAGGGCAAGACCAAGCCCGCCAGCTACAAGCCCGGCGCGCAGATCAACCTCGACGTCGAGATGGAGACAGGCACGGGCAAGACCTATGTCTACATCAAGACCATGTTCGAGATGCACAAACGCTATGGCTGGTCCAAGTTCATCATCATGGTGCCCAGCGTGGCGATCCGCGAAGGGGTGGCCAAGTCGATCCAGATGACGGCTGAGCATTTCCAGCAAGAATACGGCAAGAAGGTCCGGGCGTTCGTCTATAATTCAAAGCGGCTGCACGAGCTGGAGAGCTTTTCGTCGGACGCGGGCATCAACGTGATGGTGATCAACGTTCAGGCCTTTAACGCGTCAGGGGCGGATAACCGGCGGATCTATGACGAGCTGGACGATTTCCAGTCGCGCAAGCCCATCGACGTGATCGCCAAGAACCGCCCCATCCTGATCCTGGACGAGCCGCAGAAAATGGAAGGGCCGGCGACGCAAAAAAGCTTACCGCTGTTCAACCCGCTGTTCATCCTGCGCTATTCGGCGACGCACAGAACCGTCCACAACAAGGTGCATCGTCTGGATGCGGTGGATGCCTTCAACAGGAAGCTGGTCAAGAAAATCAAGGTGCGCGGTGTGGAAACCAAAGGCCCGAGCGGGACGAACCCCTATCTGTTCCTGCACCGGATCGAGACCTCAAGCGCCGCGCCGGTCGCCTGGGTGGATATCGAGGTCAAGATGCAGAGCGGGATCAAACGTGTCGCCCGCAAACTGGAACAGGGGCGCAACCTGTTCGATCTGTCCAAGGGGCTGGAGGTCTACAAGGATTTCGTTGTCAGCAATATCGACGCCCGCGATGACACGGTGCATTTCACCAATGGTGATGTACTGCACGCGGGTGAGGCGTCGGGCGATGTGACGGAACGCGACATCCGGCGCATTCAGATCCGCGAAACGATCTCGGCCCATCTGGAACGCGAACAGGCGCTGTTCGCGCGTGGGATCAAGGTGCTGTCGCTGTTTTTCATCGACGAGGTGGAGAAGTATCGTGACTACGACCAGGCTGACGAGCAGGGCGAATATGCCAGGGTGTTCGAGGAAGAATACGCGCAGGCGGTTGACGAGCTACTTGCTGAGTTGCCGCTGGAGAATGTGGAGTATCGCGACTATCTGACCGGGATCGAGGTGGGCAAGACCCATCGCGGTTATTTCTCGATCGACAAGAAGGGGCGGATGACAGACCCCAAGGCTGCCGCCCGTGGCGAGTTGGCGGGCCAATCGACAGAACCCAGTGATTACGATCTGATCCTGAAGGACAAGGAGCGGCTGTTGTCCTTTGAGGAACCCACGCGTTTCATCTTTTCCCACTCAGCCCTGCGAGAAGGTTGGGACAACCCCAATGTCTTCGTGATGTGCATGCTCAAGCACAATGAAAGCCAGAACACCATCTCACGGCGTCAGGAAGTCGGGCGCGGTCTGCGGATCGCGGTCAATCTCAATGGCGAGAGGATGGATCATCCGGTGACCGTGCATGACATCAACGTGCTGACCGTAGTCGCATCGGAGAGCTACAAGGGGTTTGTGACAGCCCTGCAGAAAGAGATCGTCGAGAACCTGTCGGCTCGGCCCAAGCAGGCGGATGCCGAGTATTTTGATGGCAAGACGTTGAAAACCGGCGATCTGGAGTTGGTCTTGGACAAATCGCTTGCCAAAAAGTTGGAGCGCTTCCTGATCAAGAGCGACTATGTCGATGAAGATGGCCACATCACCGCCGCCTATCACGAGGCCCGTAAGTCGGAGGCACTGGCAGAGCTTCCCGAGGAGCTGGAAGCCCATCGCAATGCCGTCTTCGCGCTGATTGACACCGTTTTCAATGGCAGGGCCATCGACGACATGTTCAGCGACGGGCGCACCCCAAAGAGAAACCGGCTGAATGAAAATTTCCAGCGCAAGGAGTTTCAAGAGCTTTGGCGCCGGATAAACCGAAAGGCCGTCTATCAGGTCGAGTTCGACAGCGTCGCACTGGTCCAAAGCTGTATTAACCGGTTGGAAAGCGAACTGCAGGTTGCGCCGCTGCAATATCTGGTGACGGAGGGTGCCTTGTCCGATGACGTGACCGATGAAAACCTTCGGGATGGCAGTGCCTTCGTGCAGGGGAAAATTCGGTCTGAGAGCGGCAAGAGTGCACATTCACGCGTGTCATACGATGTCATCGGATCAATTGCTCAGAATACTGATTTGACACGCAAGACCGTGGGCGAAATCCTGGCCGGGATCCAACCGGCAAAATTTGGTGAGTTTGCCAAGAACCCTGAACAATTCATCGCTGATGCCTCGCACTTGATCCAAGAGCAAAAAGCAACCGCGATCATCGAAAAGCTGACCTACGATGCGGTCGAAGAGCGCTATGATTCCGAGCTGTTCACGGCGGGCGAAACGGGCAACGACTTCAAGAAGGCGACTGAGAAGCTGAAGAACCACGTTTATGATTATGCGATCGTGGATTCAAAGGTAGAGCGCGACTTTGTCAGGGATCTCGATACAAGCGCAGAGGTTGTCGTTTACTCCAAACTACCACGCGGCTTCCTGATCCCGACACCCGTTGGTGACTACAACCCGGATTGGGCGATCGCGTTCAAAGAAGGTGGTATCAAGCATCTCTACTTTGTCGCAGAGACCAAGTCTGACCTCCCCTCGATGAAGATGCGTGAACTGGAACAGACCAAGATCAAATGTGCCCGAAAGTTCTTTGACGAAATCGGTCGACGGATCAATGACAACAGCGTCAAATATGATGTGGTCACCAGCTACTCTGAACTTATGACGCTGGTGAAAGATGTGGGGTGAAGAAACCGCGGTATCTCCCTCGAGTTTCCTGTTGACGCCAAACAGACCATTTTCCGCTTGCAGATCAGGGTGCCCCGTTAAGCATCATCGCTGTGTGCAGGCCCTCTGTGGCGGACTAGCAGATCCTCTCAAGGATTTGAGCTGCCCGGCAGCCACACCTGTTCGACCCCGCGTCTTCCGTCCTTCCGACCAAGCTGCACCACGACATCGATGCTGGACGCGGCATAGCGCCTTACCTCCTCAAAGCTCATATTGATGCCCACCGACATGACCATGAGGGCAAGGCGGTCGAGCGCCTTCTGCGCGGTATCGGCGTGAATTGTGGTGAAAGAGCCTGAATGGCCGGTGTTGATCGCGTCGAGGAAGGTCTTGCACTCATCGCCGCGCAACTCGCCAAGAATGATCCGGTCAGGACGCATGCGCAAAGAGGTCTCCAGCAATTTGGCCGCGGTGCGCTCACTTGAGGGGACACGGTCAGCCTTGAGCATCGCGCGATTGGGCTGCGGAGGAAAGAGCTCGAATGCGTCCTCGATGGTCACGATACGCTCCGTCTTGGTCACCAGCGCGAGAAGCGCCCGGGCAAAAGTCGTTTTGCCCGTGGACGTCCCGCCGCTGATCATGATGTTCAACCGCTCATCGATGCAGAGTTTCATGGCGGCTCGAATATCCCCCGCCTCGGTCAGTGCGATGACCTGTTCGGCTTTTGCCTGTCGTTCGGCACCCAAATCCACCAGTCCACCGTGCAACAGACCGATGTCGCCCAAGGTGAGTTGGTCTTCACTGTAGCGGCGCAAAGTGATCGAGGGCCCGCCATCCACGACGGGCGGATAGACGACCTGTGCCCGGATCGGCTTGCCGTTCATCTCGATCTTGCCGGAGACGAGCGGCTTTTTCTCGCTGATCTGTCCGTGGGTGGCGCTGGCAATGGATGTTGCAAGGTCCCGAGCTTGGGAAGGGGAGTAAAACACACCTTCGAGGCCGACCATATGCTCAGCCCCCCGGGTTTCCACCCAGACCTTTCCATCGGGATTGACCGCTATTTCGACCACGCAGGGATCGGCGAGCGGTGCAGCCAGAGGTTTTAGATAGGTCGAAAGAAAACTGGCTTTTTCTGCCGCCTGGTTCATGGGTGGCCGCCTGTGCGTTTCAGGTTTGTGTTGCTTTGAGACACGCGGCCTCTCCCTTCGGTCGAACGCGTGTTTCGACACCTGATTGTTTTGTCGAACCCGAAACGCACTTAATAGAACTCAAGATCACGGTCGACGATCACACTGATCGCAGCGCCCGGCTGGACCGAGATAACCGGAGGCAGGGTGGCAAATTCGCCGATCACCGCATCGGTGGCCTGCGCAAAACTGCCCGCGACATCCTCGGCAATTTCTGATCTGGTCTCGGAGCTGGCCTCGGATGCGGCGATTGCCGGTCCTGCGCCGATGATCGAGAGCAATGCGGCTGTGCCAAAGCGCAGCCCAAAGCGGGAGTTCACGGAGCCCGTCACGCCCGAGCGGCCCTGATCGTCCGCGCCAAATGCGGCGAGCTGAACCGATTGCCCCTCGGGTGTGACGATGCGTGACCAGCCAACCAGAATGCGGGCCTGGCCCAAAGAGACATTCGAATTGTAGGTCCCGAAGAGGCGGGAGCCTTCGGGAATGAGAACGCGGGACTGATCGAAACTCCAGACCGGGTAGTTCACGATGGCGGTAATCTGTCCGGGCAATGTGGATTCGATGGCGGTTTCCAGTGACGCTTGAATGAGCGTGCCCTGCAGCACCGTATTGGAAGGATTGGCGATAACCTCCGCTGTCGCGACTTGAACGGGCTGGGCACCGTCCAACACGAAGGCGCGCGCCGCCGCATCTCCGACCGCAGGTCCCCTCTCAGGGTCAGATGCCGGACTGCCCGTCTGGCCGCCCGCATCAAAGATCACCCCTTCGGACCGAATTTGTGTGTCGCGCAGCGCCGCCGCCTCGGCACGCCGACGGTCCAGTTCAGCCCGCCGCGCGGCTTCCTCGGCGGCGAGCTGATCCCTCTCGGTTTGCGCGCGTAGAGCGTCACTCATACCGTCATCGATCTGCTGTTGCAGGGCGTCGTTCTGGCGCTGCAGTCCGAGCATTTGCTCCATCAACTGCTCCATCCGGCCATCGGCAACACGCGCGCGTGCGGCAACCTCATCAGCGATACGCTTTTGCGCTTCAAGATCGGCTTCTGCCAACCGGGTGTCCATCTCGCTTTGCATCTGGGCGATGAGCGCCGTGTTCTGTTCCTGGACCGAGCGCAGCGCTTCGGCCAGCTCGGCGGAATTGTCGGGGGCAGGGGCCTCGGCCAGTCTTGCCAACTGGGCTTGTAGGGCGACCACGTCGCTCGCAAGCTTGGCGTTCTGTTCCTCGAGAGCTTGGCGCTGCGCCGCGAGTTCATCCTCGATTGGTCCGGGATCGAACCTCGGCTCTGATCTTTGTTCGGTCGGTTCAGCGTCGGCTGTCATGCGGCCAAACCCGTCACCGTCAACTTGATCCTGAAAGTCGTCGGCTTTCGATGTTTCAACGGCAGAAGTGATGCCGCTGCCTTGCACAAGCGGGTAGGCAATGATGGCGGTCCCTGCCACAAGCAATGCACCCAAACCAAGCCTGAGCCCGAGAGATGCGCGCCGCTTGGGTGCGAAGCTGTATTCCTTTTCCCCGGTTTTCTCGTCGCTCATGATCAGAACTCCCGTCCACGCAGGGCGGCCACGGCAGCAGCCTCGGTCGTGAACCCACCAGTCTCACGGGTAATGCAGATATGATCGTCGCCCATGCGGATCGTGTAGGCGTCCCGCACGCCGGTGACCCGCACGACCGCACCTTGCGTCTGGCTGTTCTGGGTGATCTCGTAGCCCTGGGCGTTCAAGCCGAAGATCGAGGGCCGCACGCCGGGCCGGAATTCAAAGAAGGTCGAGCGCCCATCATTCCAGACCCTCACCGGGCGGATCGCACCGCTGCCCGCGAACTGATAGCCGGTATCTCGGCCTCCAGCCGCAAGCTGGCGCCCGGCGGGGCGCTCGTCGGGAAAGTTTACGACGACCCGGAAAGACTGTGTCCGCGAGCGTCCCTCTGTCAGATAGAAGGCGACAGCGCGGCGGTTGGTAAAGATCGTCAGGTTTGTCGTGGCCTGAGCCTCGACAGGCTTGATCGAGATCGTATTGCGGTTTGACAGAACCTCCACTTCATAGGACGCGGAGTCACCGATCAGGACTTGATTGATCCGTTCGCCGGGACCGAGTTCGATTGACGTGTTTACCCGAAGGTGGGTGTCGATCCGGATCACATCCGTAGGGTTGAAGGTCACGTGGCGAACGCGGGCGTCCTGACCCATGGTGACCGGTGCGCGCTCGGCCAAGGCGGGCGTTCCGAGCAACCCGCCGACCGTTGCGATGGCAATTATGAAGGTTTTCATGAACTATTCTCGTGTCAGTGTTTCGGCATCGACCCGGTAAGCGGTCACCGAGAAGCCAAGGGGATTTTCCCAAACGCGTGTCAGGGAGCGTTCGCGGCGGGGGGCAAATTCAAACCCTACGGTGGCGATGAATGTTTGCGTGACGGGGGTCTGGTTGGGTCGGGTGAGGCGTTTGTCGAACCGGATCTGAGCCACTTCGTCCTGCAGGAAGGTGATCGCCCGCACGCGGACATCGACCTGCGCATTCGCGCCGTAGCTGCGCGGTGGATAATTCTCGGCCCCCGCGGTCCAGAGTTCTATCAGCGAGGCGCGGGCGGGCCCGCTGGAGCGCCGCTGGACACTTTCGAGCCGTTCTTGAATGCCGTTCCTGAAATAGCTTTCGCGGTCGCTGATATAACTGACAAGCAGGGATTCCTTGATCGCTTCCTCATCGGTGATACCAGACGGCTGAACCTGATAGATGCGTTCTGCTGCACCCGACGTGCTGTCGACGAGGACGGTAAACACTTCGGTTTCGCGCAGGGGCAACATAACCGTAATGGTCAGGGCCAACAGCACGGATACGGCGCAGGAACAGCCCGCAACGATCCATGCGGCGCGCGCTGCCCGGCGCGGACCCATCACCAAATCGATATCGAAATCACTCATGACTATCCCTTCTTCATCTTTCCGGCGAGCTTGACCGCACCGCCCGCATAGCTCCCGGCACGGGCCGCGCTGGACGATCGGTCGGAGACGCCTTGTCCCTGAAGTCCTGCATTGAAGCCCCGTCGCATGTCATCTCCGCCCCGGATCGCGGCACCGGTATTGCGCCACGCGTTCCCGGGCATCCGCGCGGCATTTGCACCGATCGAGGCGAGGCCGATGTTCGTGGCGGCAAGCCCTTGCGCGAAAGTTGGCACGAGCAACATCAGGCCAGCGCCGATCATCATCACCACGACGAACGAAATCGCGTCCCCGAGTGTTTCGACGCTGTCGAGGCTATCAGGTGCGACAGCTTCACCCGTCGCTATGGTGAAGCCAGCCATGGCAGCCACTAACAGCGGCACAAAGGAAAAACCGATGGCGAGTTTGACCCATGCCTCGAACAGCGGCGCCGATTGTTTGAATAATGTGCAAGCCACGACCACAGGTGCGATGGCGATCAATACCGCCAACATGATCTTGGCGGCCGACAGAACGATGATGGTGATCGTCGCCATGGCGGCGGCCACAAGAAACATGACCACGCTGGTCATGGCACCGGCCAGCCAGCCTCCATTCTGGCTGATCGCCTGCCCGACATTCAGGGCTTGGGAGTAGAGATCGTCTATGCCGTCATAAAGGTTTGTGACATCACCACCTGAGAGGGAGTTGAGAATACCTGCACCAAGTTCGGCAGGAGCATTTGTCAGCGCATCGTACGGAACAGAAAGGTTTGCGTAGATCAAAAACACATTGACCAGCACAATGCGCAGCCCTACCGACACGATTGTGGAAACCGAGAGCGGCACGGCTTGCAGACCCACATTTGCGCCTACAAGAACGACCACCAACACAGATGCGGTCTGTACAACCGGGCGTACTGCGGCAACCGTATCAGCATACGTGTCAGCTGCCACGCCCGCGACAGTGGCATCTACCAATGCCAGAACCTCAGCGATTATGGCCATCCTTAACTACCACACCGCTCCAATTGGAAGTTCTGATAGCGCTCGTTTACATCTGACCAATCGCTGCGACGGTATTTGCGAAAGACGCTGAAATCGCTGGTAGTTGCATCCTGCGCCGCTTTGCCAATCCGTTCCTGCGTAAACGCATCGAGCGACCCGAGATCATAGATGCAGCCGCAGAAGCCCTGCGACATTGCAAGCTCTCTCAGGTCGGTGCCGAAGCCCCACCGAACCGCTCCTCGAAAAATCTCGTTGCCGAAAAACTCAGTGTCCGGATAGCTGAAGGTGCAGGTTTGCGGCTTCGGGAACATCAAGAGCCCTCTTGCCTGTACCTCGCGCATGAGATCGAGGAGGCGCTCTTCCTCCCCATTTTCGGTGGCAGTGACGACCTCCCCGAGCAACGTATCGTCGGGCAGGTCTTGCAAGTCTTCCGCCCAGGCACTGCCTGCTAGGGCGATGAAAACTGCAAGTGCTTTGAGTGATGTATTCAAGGGTCAGTCCTCGGCGCCGGAAAAATCAAAGAAGGAGCGTGTGCGGGCCTGCTCGGCCGCGAAATCAATGCCGTTTTGACCTTGCGCCAAGCCTTGGGCGGCATTCAGGCGCCACATCTGGCCCAGCATGTAATTCGTCTCCGCGGCCATACGCGTGTTGAGATCAATCGATTCCTTGAGCGTTTCCTGTTCGCCAATCGCTTCCACCAGCCCATCGATACGCTCGATGCTCTGGGCGGCTTCCTCGTAGGAAATTTGGGCTTGCCCGATAACCATGGCATTGGCAGCCGCCAGATCGGCTATGGCAGCGCCTTGCGGGTTCCCGGCGTCGTTCAGCTCGGTGAGTTTTTCCGAGGTGAACCCCGCACTGGCCATAGTCTCGCGCATGGCATCTGCGGCGCGGCGCTCACCCATGGTGACGTCGCCATCGAGCAGATTGTCCAGCAGGCTGTCAAAATCCCCGAGTGACAGGTTGTCCATGAAACCCGATAGATCGGTGATCTTCTGGGCGCGGGCACGCAGGTCCTCCACATCGTTGTAGAGGGCTGCGATTTCATTCAGGCCGGTAATTGAACCCAGGACGTCATCAAGAAGGCCCTGAATATCAGTGAGGCGTTCGATCTGGGTACGCAATTCCTCGATTTGCTGGAGCTGGTTTTCCGCATCGCGCAGCGCGGCCTGCAGCTGCTCGATATTCTGCGCGAGGTTCGATCCATCGATCACAGGCACACCCTGAGCGAAGGCTGGGGGCGGGTGTGCCGCCATGAGCGTGCCCGCGACAATAATTGCGGCAATGCGGGTGTCAGCCCTCATCGGAATACCTCCAGAAAGTGGATTGCTCTAGGTGATCGGCGGCCTCGGTCAAACCTTGTGCCGCTTCGACTTTCACGTGGGCCGCGCGCAGACGCAGCGTCAGCGCCATGAGCCGCGCCCGTTCAGCAAGCATATAGGTGGAGCGGTCCAGCGCCTCTTTTGCGTTACCGGGCGGATCTTCACGCAAAAGCGCCGCGATCCTCGTCATGGCCTGATCGATCTGGGTGCCCATGTAGGCGCCATAGCCGACCGAGGCATCCGCCCAGTTGCCCCAGGCGGCCGAGGCACCATCGAAGCCCGCCAGTGACCCTGTCATGTCGACGCCGGTGATGATGCCAAGATAGTCGTTGTAATAGCCGTTGATACGCCGGACGTAGGTCTGGGTTTCCTCGAAAGGAGGCACACCACCATATTCGAGAACACGGCCGGGGCCTGCATTATAGGCCGCCAGAGCGTGATCAATCCGACCGAAGCGGTTCAGTTGCGTGAGAATGTAGCGTGCGCCACCGTCCAGGTTTTCCCAAGGATCATACGGGTTCACACCGAGATCCGATGCTGTGCCCGGCATCAGCTGGCAAAAACCGCGCGCACCCACGTGGGAGACGGCTGCATTGTTGAAACGACTTTCCTGCTTGATCAGTGACTGAAACAGGATACGCCATGTCAGTGGCGTCAGACCGGCGGTCGCAACACCGGGATGACCCTCATAGCGCCGCGCCACCGTGATGATCATGCGCTCCACGTCGCTTGGCTCACCGAAGAGGCGATCGGCATCAGGATGATCTTCCTGGGCTGGGTAAGTCTCTGCAGCGCTCGCCCAGCCGGGCCCACCAGCCTCGAACCCACTCAGGTCGGTGACACCGGTGGTCTCCGCAAGGAAACGTTCGTAGGCTTCAAGCTGCTCTTGATAGATGTCCGCTTGATCCTGGCGGGCGTCGCGCTTCTGGCCCTGCCGCAAGGCGTCGCGTGCGAGCTCTTCGACGCGCGACACAGCGCGGGCAAGGTTGGAGCCATCGATCACTGGCACGCCCTGCGCGGAGGCAAGCGAGCCAAGACCCAAGGCCACCGGAATCGCCATTCTAGAAGCTCTGGAAATCACAATGCGCATTCCGTGAAACAAGGTCGGGAGCAGGGGCCAAGAACGCCATCGCGGGCCGCTCGAAACAGGGCGATCGCACGCCTGTTGATGCACCTTCGCAAGCGCTCAGGGCCGTCATGGCGACGAACAGAAAAAATCGTGCTTTCACATCATGTCCTTCCAAAATTCTTCTTTCTTGCGCCAATCGGCAGGCGCCTTTTCCTCGCCGGTCTTGCCACCACCAAGAACAGTAACCAGGCCGCCCAAGCCTGCGAGGTCGGTATTGACGAACACGCTGTCGGCGCCAGAACGGATCAATGCCAGCCGCAACCCGGCTGTCGGGCTGGAAAGAAAATCCGCCTCGCGCGCATTCAGGCGCAGGATGCTGTAATCCTCCGGATTTGCCCGTGGATTGGGAAACAGGATCTGGGTTGCCACACTTTCTGCGATGATCTGGCCGACCGAACTTTGGTCCAGATGGCCCGGTGTCTGGGTCAACATCATCACCACGCAGTTGCGCTTGCGCATGGTAACCAGCCAGTCATGGAGGCGCTTGACGAAGATATCGTCAGCCAACATCTTCCACGCCTCGTCGATCACAATGATCGTTGGTCTACGATCCTCGATCACGCGCTCGATACGGCGGAAGAGATAGGCGAGCAGGGCTGAGCGTTCTGCGTCCTGGTCCAGAAGTTCGGTCATATCGAGACCAAGGACATCCTCGCCAATGGCAATCGCCTGTGCACTGGGCCTTGAGAAAAGCCAACCGTACCGGCCGACTTCTGTCCATTCCCGCACGCGGGACACCAGGTCGCCATCATCATCGGTGGAGGCCACGAGACTTGCCAAACCGTCGAAGGTTCTGAGGCCCGGCTCCGCGGCGGCGATCTGACGAACCGCCTCGTTCAGCGCGACAGTCTGGACCGTTTCGAGTGGACGGTGACGGGCCAGAATGTCGCCGAGCCAATCTGTCAGCCAGGCGGCCCCCCGCGCATCGGTCTCCGTGGTCATCGGGTTAAAGCCGGTGGGCTGGCCCACCTTGATTTCGCTGTAGCTGCCACCCAAAGCGCGGATCGCCATCTCCAACCCCTGATCCTTGTCGAAAACGATGACTCGCGCACCCACTCTTCGGGCCTGTGCCATGAGAAAAGCCGTGCCGAGTGTCTTGCCGGACCCGGTGCGGCCCAGAACAAGCGTGTGCCCGACGCTTGGTTCATCGGTCCGGCGCCCCGCTTCGTGAAAGTTGAACCGGTAGAGGCTGGAGGTCACGGTCGGGAAGGCCGTGATCGTCTTGCCCCATGGGCTGGCCTCAGGTCCGCGCCCTGGCCGTGTCTTGTGAAAGGCCGCCAGTTCCGCGAAATTGTGCGACGAAACGATCCCGTCACGGATCCGGTAGGCCCAGTTTCCAGGCGCTTGCGCGAAATAGAGTGCCTTTGCGGCCCAGGATTCCCGGACCAGAACGGCACCGGTCTCTTGCCCCGCCCGCCAGATCTCGGAAGCTGCCTGTTCCAGTTCCTCGGCGCTGTCACAGAAAACCTGCACGGAGGCGTGATGTGTCCCAAAGGTCGACCGGCCGGATGCCACGGCGTCGGCGGCTTCGATCAATTGCTCTGTCAGGCTGACACCAGCATCCTCGGAGGCACCCCGCTGGCGAAAGGTGCGTTGAATGCGCTCAACCATCTCATTGGCGCGCCGCGGCGTGAAAGAGTTGGTGATCGTGATGTCATAGGGCAGTTCCAACGCGTCAAGCATGGTTGGCCAGGTGCGACTGGGATAGGATTTTATCCCGAAAATCGCGCCGTATCGTGCGCTGTCGCCGCTTTCCAGCCGCATGGTTTTGCCTTGAAAGCTGACGTCGAAATTGCTCATCGTGTCAGCCAACAGTTGCCCGGGGGCCGCGATGATTTTGCCGTAGCTCTGTCCGTGAACCGCGGCCAACACTGCAAGCCAGTCCCCGCTCGAGACTGTCAGGCGCGCTGCACCTGCGTCGGAATACATCGCCATGAGCAGCGTCATGGCCTCTTCCAGGGCAACAATTCGCGTATCGATGTCTTTCTGGAAATCGCGGCCGCCGCCAAGGGCGCCCAGAACCTTCGAGAATGCCTGCGGCATCGACGGACGCATCAATACTGTCAGCATCAAGGTGCGGGCTTTCAGGTCACGTGCGCGCAGGCTTCTCTGCCACGCCGCGTCTACCGCATTTGCAAAAGGCATACCGTCAGGCGCCGCAAGGTCCGCGACATCCGGGCGTGATACCTTGTTGATGTGGAAACCGAAACGCTCGCCCAACTGACTGACGATCCGGGCAAAGCCTTCACTGATCTCATCGATCCGGGCGTCATCACTGGTGAAGCTGTCGATCCCGCCAAGCGTGACCGACGCCATCAGATCACCCTGCCGCGTCAGGATGACATTGTCTCGCACCGCAGCAATGTAAGGTAGGTGCCGCCCAAGACGCTCGGCTTTCAAAACCTTGTCCCCAAGTGCATCCCGAACAGCGCTGCTGGCAATTAACCCCCGAAACTCACGCGACATAGAGATCGCCCCCATTACAGGATCGCACACTCGTTCGCGGGGTGCGCGACATCACCACGTTCAAAATCTGAAACAGATGTGGATTGCGGTCTGCGACCAGCCAAAGCGGTGGGTAGCCCGCGAGGAAAACCAGCAGGAACCGCATGTCGTCAACCAGAATGAAAGGGATCACGGATGCGAAGACCAGCGCCACAAAATATCCGATCGGGAGACCGAATATCCGTGGCGGCTTGGTCAGCCCCAGAAAGAGTGGTGTGTCGCGCATGGAGGTCTCTGCGGTCGGTCAGATCAAGGAGCCGCAAAGCCGTCGATGATGGTCTCGGCCGAAAAGATCAGCACCACGCCGACAAACACGGCGACGAAGATCGGCCAGTTGAGGCGCCCGAAAAACATCATGACACCCGATCCCACGAGAGCGAGCACACCGAGGCCACGACCGATCGGACCCGTCACCGCGTCGATGATGTTGTCGATCATGTCAGAGACCGGGCTAAGGTCTTGTGCGAGCGCCGGGGCTGCGGCCACTATCAGCAACGCGGCCAATGCCGCCCGGGTATAGTCGATGCGTTTCATATCTGGTCTCCGATGGATTGGGCATAGACGGCCATGACCTTGCGGACATGGCCTTGGGTTTCGCGGTAGGGGGGAATCCCGCCATGGCGCGCCACGGCTTCGGGGCCGGCGTTGTAGGCCGCGAGCGCAAGCTGCGGCGTGCCAAAACGATCAAGTTGTGTCAGCAAGTAGCGGGCGGATCCATGCAGGTTTTGCTCAGGATCATGCGGATCGACGCCAAGCACGCGTGCAGTGTCCGGCATCAACTGCCCAAGCCCGATTGCGCCGACATGCGACCGCGCGCCTGGATCAAATGCGCTTTCAATAGCGATGTTGGCGCGAAAGAATGCGAGCCAGTCGCGAGAGGACCACCCGGCCCTGCGCAGGGCCGGGTGGTCCGCGTAGACCGAACCCACATCAAGGATCATAGTCTCGACCGCAGGGCGGCCCGATGGGACCCGAGGCGGAGAAAGGCGTGGTGAGTCAAGAGGGACGACCTCAGACCGTGCGACAATGTCGCCTTGCTCGGGTTGGGGTCTTGCAAAGTCGAGAACGCTACTGGTCAGTCGACCAACACGGTCTGGAGCATCGAGATCGATAACGGATTGTGCATAAGTGGAAGGGCCTGAAAGCCCCCAGAGAACGAGGCTAGCCGCTGGTAGGATACCTTGTCGTCTCAAACTCCCACGTGCCTCTCTCACCTTCTCGGAGAGGGCAGCTGAATACCTTTGCGTCGAGCTCCAGGCAGAAGCTCATGAGCCCTGCTGCGGTCTTGAAGACGCGTGGTTTAAGATCCCGGTTGGTCACATAGACCGACCGGTGCACACCGCCTTGACCGTCATTGGAGCAGACGAAAACCGTCCAGCCACCCCTATGCGTGTTGCCGCCCTTTTCCGGGGCTTCAACGCATTCCACCTCGATCCATGCCCCACCCTCGATCGCCTCTTGCATGTGCGATGTTAGGATCACGGGGTATTTTGTTCCTGCCATTTTGCCTCCGAAGGAAAGAAGTTCCTACGGAAGTAACCTGCTTTTGCACCGCTTCAAACAGTGCATGTCACAAGATATGCGGCGACGTAGCGGAAAACCCTTTAGATGTTCAATAGATATCTTTTGATTGATTAAGATATTTTTTCAGTGATAGGTCCGACACACGATTCGCCCCCAGATTGTCGGGAGACCACCAGATGTCGCGGTTGCTGGCATGTAGCACATTCATCGCCCTAGCGATCCCAGCAACCGCCGAGACGCTGGCGATGGACTGCGTGGCGCCGTTGCGGCCGGAGCTGGCGGCCTCGCCTGCGCTCCTGAACGAGTACGGCGACGACATCAGAGCTGAGTTCAACACCTACTTCGATGAGGCACAAACCTATCTGAATTGCCTCGCCGCAGCATCAGCTTCCGCGCAGGCCGAAGTCCGTCTTGTGCTTGACGCTTACCAGGAGATGTTCCAATGAAACGACGCGCAAAATATGTCAGTAAATATGACACAATTAACATAAGTCTTATTATACGACAACGCTTTAGCGGCGGCGCTCTGTCATGAGGCGGCTTCTGTCAACTGCCGCGATCATCGCGATCGGGCTTACACCGCTTGCTGCCAAACCTGCCGCCGCACAAGGCTACCAGATCGATTGTGCGATCCTCCTGTGCCTCGCAGGCGGTTGGCCGCCTTCGGTCCCATGTGCCCGGGCGCGCGCGGAGTTTATCCGCCGGATCACGCCCTGGCCAGTCGAACCACCGCTGCAGATCTGGCGTTGTCCAATGCGTGCTGAGTTCGAAGCGCCGAACCCGGTTGAGCGCCTCTACAGGTTGGCGGGGTTCAATCCGGGTCCAGCAGTCTCCCTGCCCCGAGAGCGAGAAACGCTCCAACTCGCCCAAGCTGTCGGGCGTGCCGCCGATATCGATGTGACGGACCCTGCTTTTAATTTCATCCGCTCCATAGATGTCTTTCAGGTTACGGCACGTCAGAGGGAGGGCCGTGACGATTGCAACAGATATGCTTCCGTGCGGCGTGGCACGTATGATCAGGACGGCCAATTTCGGTGGCAAAACAGCTCGATAAGTGCCCTTCCTCCAGCCTTCCGAGGGGCCGAGCGATACGGCCAGAACTGCCCCGATATCTGGGTCCGTGCTGTGTTCGTCGATTGGGAGGATTTTGAGGGCACCTATGGCTTCGAACAAGTCAACTACTGATCTCAAACAGTCACAGGCAAACGATAAAAAAGAAGAAACCCCCGCAAGGCGGCAACCAAGCGAGGGGCTCAAAGAACAACGGAATTGGCGTTCCGTCAGATCAAATCAAACTGTGATCTCGTTCTAGCAGTCCCGACAGTCAAGGCAATGAAAAAACGTGTCGCTCGCTGGGACACGGATTCCCTGTGGCAGCCTTGTCCCAATTCACAAGGACTAGACATTGAACGTGATCCAAACCCATCTCACCCTGCCGGAAGGCTGGACCAAAGGTGCTGTTATGGCACTAATTTCAGAGGTTGCCCCGCATATAGGCTTGCGCCCGGCGCGCCTCGCAGTTCTGAACTACATCATCGGGCGGACTCGCGCATCCGACTGGACCTCTCCCCATCGTGAACCGGTGTTTTTTGGCGCGCAAGATCTCGCAGCGGTCGAACTTGGCAAGACGTCGCGCCAGTTGCGAACGGATGAGGCCGCGCTGGCCAAGCTTGGGCTGATCGTGAAACGTGTCGCGGCGAATGGGGCCCGCTATGGTCGCGCTGGCCTAGGCTTGATACTGACTCCGCTGATCGCGCGACTGGAAGAGTTCATAGCCCTTCGCGATCGGCTCCGTGCGGAACGGAGGCATTTGCGCGCTTTGAAGGATCTTCGGTCCCTTCGTTTGCGTCACATAAAACGGTGCATCGCCGCCCTGCCCTCCTCGGCTATCAAAGATCCTGAGATCGTCAAGATTCTCGCCATTTTCGATAAATGGCCACGCAGCGATGCTTTAAGCCGTCTCGGTCTGGAGCGGCTCAACGCCCATTTGAAGGCCAGTTCCGATCTGTGCAGCAGCCTTGATGACTGGCTTGAAAAACGTGGGCTTTCTTCCGACCAGCCAGCGGAAAACTTCCGGCCCTTTACACAAAACACCAGAGAAGAAACTCAAACTGTAAAGACGCCGCCCGCTGTGGATAACTCTGAAAGACACGCGGAAATCGCACAGAGTGAATCGCCATCATCAATTCCCTGCCCCGCGCCACCCGCTCTGACGCCAGAGAATCTATATCGCATTGCCGGCGACGGCTTGCGCATGATGCTTGACGCGAGCAGAGATCAAAACCGACCTCTCAAAGAGCGCGACATCATCGAGGCGGCCTGGGCGTTGCTGCCGATGCTCGACATCCATACTTCAGTTTGGCACGAGGGCCAGAGCACCTTGGGCGACCACGGGTTGGCTTTCTGCCTACTATTGGTTGATGCGCAGCGAGATCACCCGAGTTACCCTGTTCGCAATCCTGGCGGTTTGATGCGCGAACTGATCCGTCGAGCCAAGGCAGGAAGGCTGGACTTTGATGCAAGCGTTGCGGCTCTGCAAAAACGGCGCAATGGGGTGAGGTAGAGTTTCCAACCCGCAACTGAACTTGCCCAAAAACGCGCTGAAAATCTGGTAATGAAGTTTATGTTAAATGTAATCCTAAGCCTTTGGTGCTGCGCTTTGATCTCAAGTTGCACGTGTTTTGCACATAGGCGGCCGTTAAGCTCTTCAGGGCTATGGTAAATCTGCCCACTCCTTCAGAAGAAACCCGGTAGCTCCCTACAAAAACTGGTTTGATGGGCGACTGCTGGAGGGAACGCGACCGGCGTTGAGCCTTCTCCATAAGCTAAGCTATTGATATTAATTGGCTTAGGCTGGACTCTGCAAATCAATCAAGCTTGACGTCATCAGACAAGGGCGATGTCCGCCCCGCCTCTTTGGGCTAGAAACGAGTCGTTTGGGGACGTAGCATTCTCCACCCTCACCACTACTTCCATCGAAAGCAGATCGGAATTCGAACCAAGGAACGTGCCTGCCACCGGGGTGACCTGCGCGATGTTCCGGGCCACGGCAAGCGGTATTAAGTTTCCGGACCCGACGCTCCGGTTCGTTGGATCGAAGGCAATCCAACCGGCGCCGGGGATGAATATCTCGACCCAGGCATGTGTAGATCCTGAACCCGCCGACCCAACGAGGCTTGTTTGGGGGTCAGAGAGATAGCCCGAGACGATGCGGGCCCCCAGGCCAAGACGGCGGGCTGCTTCTGCAAGCAGCACCGCGAAATCGCGACACGAGCCCCATCCCCTTTCGAGAGTCTCGTTGGGCGACTGGGTACCTTCGTCATCTCGGCTCTGATAGGAAATCTGCGTGAAGACGCCATTGCTGATGTCCTTCAGCAGAGACAGCGTGTCGGTCGGGCGCCCCATTATAAAGCTCTCGGCCCATCGGGCAAAACGGTCGTCCGGGTCATCGTATTGCGGTGTCGTCAGCGCGCCCAGATCCGTCCATTCGTCGGGCGAATAGAGGAACGGGTACTCGATGGCAGAAGCGGAGATGGCAAAAACAGGCCAAGCCGGCGCGGTGATCTCCAGACTTGCGCGGCTCTCGATCACCAGATGATCTGTCGGAGTGTCAAAGAGTGCGGTCGCTATGGAATTGCCGGCGACATCGTGTGCCCAGGTTAGAGTGGCCTCGGGAGTAATGGACAGGTCGTGCGAGAACAGTCGCAGTTCCCGCGTTTCGCGCGGACGCAGCATCAACCTGTGCGGTCCGAGAGAGACCGCCTGACGGTATCGGTAGGTTGTAGTGTGAAGGATGTCGAGGCAGGCCAAAATGGGGTCCAGCGTGGTTCGAGGAAGACGGCACGCACGTCGGTGCGGATCAGCGGCGGCGCGATGACCCGGAGCTATCGGGCACAGCGTTTCGCCAGGCGTTCAATCCCTTGCAGCGCCGACAGATCCGCTCTCCGAACCCTTCGCTCCAGAAATGGGTTTCGCACCGCAGGCATTGGCGTTCCTGTGGAACGTCGCGCCGGGCCCGAACGGTCGTAATGTACGGCGTTGCGCCTTCCGCCATGGCCTTGCCAGACATCAAATCTGTCCCGCTAAGTGGCGGCTGCGCGATCGCGACAGCGTTTCCGATCTTGAAGGCATTCCTTCGTTTTCGGCGGCCCGGATTGACACATCGTCCCGGTTCCTTTGGGTGGTCGTCGTCGACACCGGCACATTCAGATCGGGACCGGGCGTCCCGCGGCCTGAATAGAGATGCCGCAGATGTGCTTCGGAGACGCCATCGGCCTCCATCACGAGGCGCACCATCGGATCCGCCAGCATTTCCTCGAGGAAGAAATCGGACAACGCCTTACCCGTCAGCTTGTCCCTGGCGCGTGCGTGGTCGAGGTCGGCAAGGGAAACGGTCAGTGTCCGCGCAAGCCCAGGATGCGATGTTCGGGGGTGAAGCTTCACCAGGACGGAGGCCTTCCACGCCTCGGGGTCCACTTGATCCGGGGGTGAAACCAACTCCGTTTCGATCTCGTACTCTCCCGCCGGGAGCGTCTCGGCAAAGCCTGGAACGGTGAACGGTCGGACGAAAACCGCAACGGTTCTGCTCGTAAGATCTTCCATCGGCGTAATCCTCTCCCTTGTTGTTTCTGTTGTCCGCGCGCCCCTTGAAAATGGGGCGCGCAGCCTGTGCAGGCCTCAAGATGTTTCTTATTTCGCTGGCGCTTCCTTGCCGACGGGCTTGGTCTCGTTCTCTTCGGAAGGGGTCTTCACGGTCTCTGCAGGCTTCAGCTTCAATGCGGCCGCCGCCCTGGCGGTCAGGTCCTTGAAGGACATGTCATCAATCCTCTGATTGGCCGGCGCCAAATCCTCATCCATGACGGACCGGGATGTTTGACATCGGTACTTTACATATGGGGATTGGCGACGTGATTTACGATGGTGTATCGAGAAGGAGGCCAAGATCAATCAGGCCAATTCATCCGTCCAGACCTTGAATTCCGTCAAAATGTTGTCCCCAAATGTCTGGGTCAAAGGCACATCGGCGGCATCGCGGCCGCGCGCGATCAGAATTCTCGCAAACCTCGGCTTGTTGTTGCGCGGGTCGAACATGTGCCATTCACCAGCGAGAAAGACTTCCATCCACGCGGCAAAGTCCCCCGGCGGATGAGGCAGCGGTTCACCGATATCGCTCAGATATCCGGTGCAGTAACTTGCCGGAATATTCATGCAGCGGCACAGGGCGATAGCGAGATGGGCAAAATCACGGCAGACGCCCTGTCGCTCGGCCATCGTCTGCGATGCGGTGCGCGTCGCTTTCGCCTGCATGTAGTCGAAGCGGACATGCCCGTGCACGAAATCACAGATCGCCTGGACCCGGGACCAACCGGGTTCCGTGGTCTCGAAGAGACGCCAGGCTTCCTCCGAAAGCAGATCGGTATCGCAATACCGGCTGCCCTGCAGAAACACGAGCGTATCGGATGGCAGATCCTCAACCGCGTGCTGCTGCGCGCTGGGGAAAACGGGATCGAGCCGGCCCGTGTCGCGGAAGATGCCATCCGTCGAAAGGGTGAAGTCGCCCGCCGGAGCCAGGAGGCGAGTACACCAGTTGCCAAAGCCGTCCCGGTAGCTTTCGAGCGGCACGCTGGGGGAGGTCACGAGATAGTCCGCGCGCTCCAGGTCGCCGAAGCGCGAATAGTGCACGTTCAGCATCGCGATCAGGGGCGTCGGCTGGGGGAAATTGTATCGCAGACGACACCCTATGCTGACCCGCATGCCAGACGCGCGGCCGCGCTTTGCAATGTCACGATCACCGTCCAAGACTGCACGCCCCGACGGAGAGCCAGAAGTCCCAATAGACTGCGGCCATTTTCAGGATTCTAGAAATCGTCAAGTTCTGGAACCTTCCCAAGCCTTACGAGGAAGCTCGGTTCGCCAACTTCTCCACTGGCTGGATCTTCCGTCACCATGTAGGCGTCCGCGCCTGCGCAATCTTCTGATTGAGCCTCTCGTTCGGCTCTGTTTTGTGCTTCTGAAGCTGTAGAATATTCAAGTTGCTTGGCAATTTTCAGGCCAGTCTGCCCGTTGCGCCCAGCGTTCGTTTCAACATAAGTCTGGCAGATATAGTGGATTTTTTCTGGGGATCGCTCTGCGATTGTCATGGATGGTTCCTTGTGATCGGCGGGGAGTGTTGGGAAGTTCTGGGAGCAGCCCTGGCCGATTTCCGCCCGATTGAAGTGACCATTGCCCGGCGGAGCACATCACGCAAACATAGCCGCCGAAGTTCGGCTACCGCGTTGAGGCGGCTTTCGTGCGACGCGACTTGGACGCTGCTGAAGCTTTGATTTCTGGTGGCGTGTTCGCTTCTCTTTCCAGGCGGGCGTTGCGCAGTCGGGAATTCTTGGCTTGTCGTTGTTCTGCTTCTTCGTCGACCATTTGCCTGACGACACGCGTCGTCTTGTCCATCGCCGTTTCCGGTTTGGACTCATACACTTTGAACAGATTGTTTTTGGACAGTTTCGTCAATTTTCAGTTTCCTTTGTTTTGCAGGTCGGCTGGACCAAGCGAGGTCTTTCAAACCAGCGCCAAGTGTTGGACCTTGCCTTGGGTGTGCCGTGATGGTCGTTTGGGTGGATAACCCATGAGTTCTACATTGATGTCCGGCGCGGCCATGGCTCGCATCAACGCATTATAGCTCATCTGGAATCTCACCTCGGAACCCACCGTCGGCGGGGTGACGGGCGTTCCAATGACAAGATGGTCGCTGGTTGCGCCGATCAATGTGTTTCCAGTCGGCATTGAAAGCCCAAGGATGTCGGTGTCCTGATGTCCAATCGCAAGGATCATGCGCGCACAGGCACCACTGGGTGTCACAATGCGAAGTCGTTCCCTAGTTGGATCGATGAGGGCGATAGGAATAGACGGAGGTTTTGCACCCGTTTCAATAACTTCTGCGACAAGCGTGAAGGCGTCTGTGTACATCCCATCGATCCGGTCGCCAGACACTGGCTCAACACCCAGAAGGATCGCCTCACCCAGACGCAGGTCGTTGACGCGACCCGTCGCGTGTTCGCCAAGCACCCAGGTCAAGTTGGCTGAGTTGCCACCAGACACGATCTTGAGGAAAGGGCCGCACACCCCCTCGATCTCGTTCGCGAGGTCGCAAAAAGCGGCCATTTGCAACGCAGTCGGGGCAAGCCCGTTCAAGCATGCAAAGTTTGTGCCAATCCCTTTCAACGCAACCCCAGACATTTGCATGACCTGCTGCGCAATATCTTTCAGATTCTCGGGTAGTATCCCGTCCCGCTGATCGCCCATCTCGACCATCAAGACGATACCGTGGACTGAACCATTGCGGATCGCGGCGGCGGCCAGTGCCGAAATGACCAAAATCTCTGTGTTATAGCTCGCTTCGCAGGACAGAACGACTTGATCGGCCTGGCTTAACATCGGCGTGCGGATCAGAGTGATAGGGCCTGTCATGCCTACCGCACGTAGCTTTTGCACATTGCTGATACGTGCATCTGCAAGCCCCACGGCCCCGCCATCGAGCATAGCTTGAGCGATCGCAGGATGCCCGCAGACAGCCTTGGTCACGCCTGTGACGCCGATCCCACGCGGGCCCAATCGCTTGACAAGTGTTTGCGTATTGCGACGTATCTTGGCCAGGTCCACTTCGATGCGCGGGCAACTCATATCGCGGCCACGGGCGCCCCTTGCATCAAACCCGGATATGCAGCGACCACCATCGCATGCAGATGTGCAACGGGTCTGGCCAATGCATCGGTAACGGGCAACCCGAGTTTGTGGGATTGGGCCGCGATGGTTTCGGTGATTTCGACCTCTGTCATGCCTTCATGATTGAGGGCGACACCGATGACCTTTGTATCGGCAAAGGCTTCGATCAAGGCGATCTCACTGGCGGCAGAAGGCATCGGCATATTGGGAAAGTCACAGCGATGTGCACGTTTGGGCGCGTGCTGAAGGATGACCGCGTCCGGCTGGCTCCCCCGAAGGATAAAGGCTGAAGTGCAAAACGCAGGATGGCTCAATGCGCCCTGGCCTTCGATCAAAATGACATCCGGTTGTTCCGCTTCAGACGCCGCAACAATCGCGCCTTCAAGCTCGCCACAGCAGAACTGGGGCGGCACGGCATCCATTGCGATACCGTATTTCGCGCCCTGCATCAGGCCGGTTTGGCCTGTGCCGACGAGCACTGTCTTGATACCCTTCGCGTTCATGGCCCGGGCCAATACGGTCGCCGTTGTCCGCTTTCCAATGGCGCAATCGGTTCCCAGAATGGCAATCCGCAGCGCTTTTACACCGGCGACACTGCCATCGAACAGGCGCATGTCCTTGCTGGGTTTCGGCTTGCGGATGTCGCGGATCGTGACATTCCGTTCAGATGCGGAGTTGGCGATTTCATCGTCATCGCTCAGATATTCATGCAACCCGCTCACGATGTTCATGCCAAGCTCAATCGCTTGGAGAACAACGCCTCGGTCCGCAGTCGAGAGACGCCCTGTTGAAGGGGCCATCCCATAGATCAGAGTATCGGGAAGGTCGGTTTCATGGGCAACTGCGGCGTCCAGATGACCAAAGATAGGTATGCTGTTGCTGACAGCATCCAGAACGGTCCCGCTGTCTTGGCCGCTACAGGTGCTGTCGATGACAGAAAGGATACGATACGCTTGCGAATGGCGCACAAGGCCATTTGCCGTCTTGCCATCGATTTGCGCGAAATTCCCTTCGCAATAGACGACCGCCGTCGGTGAGGATGTGATCTGCCTGCCTGAAGTCAAGCCTGCGGGTTTGATCTGTTTCATTGGAGGTGCTTGCGGTCCCCTAATAGGGCGGCGGATGGTATCGACAGTTGTAGATTTGGTTTCCATTGTGGTTCTCTTTTATAGGTTATCACGGAGGGCAGAATTGCCCTCACATGCGCATTTTGAATGGGGATGGTGCCGTGGCTCGCGCTTAGTTGCTAAGGACGCACAGCCCCTTTGATTTTTGGAAATTTTTGTTGCATTCCCAACGGCTGCCCGACCTGTCAAGATGCGCGTTTTCGGGAACGTTTATGAATTCGCATGTCTCGTTAGAGGCGGCGTATCCCCGATCACACTTCCACCCTTTGCCGTAGGTTGCATCGTCAAAATATGCATTCGCGGGGATTGCAACAGCTTCGCACAGACCAGCTTGTTCAAAGAAGCCGCGCTCACAAGTCCAAGGCTGACCGTATCCTGATCCATTCAGATAGGCGTTGGCTGGAACTGCGATGGCAGTACACCGATCACCAGTTGCTTCGAACCCGCGTTCGCACATCCACGTGGAGCCATATGAGGCATCTGCCAAGTATGCATTTGCGGGCAATACGATCTCCTGACATGTGTCATCGACCTTGATGTAGCCGCGCAAACACCGCCACCGTTCGCCTGAGGGGTCCAAGAACCCACCTTCGGGCACCTCTACTGCAACACATGCAGCTTCATCGGTTCTGCGAAACCCATGCAGACATTCCCATCCGGACCCGTAGGATCGGTTCGTGTCATATGCGTTTTGCGGCACGACCACAGCGACGCAGGCATTCTCGTTCAGGCGGAACCCGATATTACATTCCCATCCATCACCGTAACTTTTGGCACTGGCGTTGTCAGGCATTGGCTGACCGGCGGTTTGTCCAAATGCAGGGAGTGCAAAAAGCATGACCGCCAAAATCGAACCCAAAAATAGGGCCATGACCGTTGGTGTTTGCGCAGGGCCACAGGCAGCGATGGCATGTGGATCGCGATGCTTCGTGAGTTGTGATTTACGATCCACCTAAGGCGAGCTCCGCAAGACATGCGTCTGCCAAGTCCCGGCTTGGGGCATCTGTGCCCGGCAACGTGGCCCAGCCGGTTTCCATCATCGCATTGCGCTGCTGAAAGCCGGAAGCTTCTCGAAGCGTTGCCAGTATTTCGACCCGTTCCACATCCGCTTCTGAAAGGCCTAGACAGACCGGCACCATGGCCAAGGTGACTTGCTCTGCGGCAAAGCTATCAGCCATCTCCTGCGCACCGCCTGCAGTTGTCCAGCCGCCCCAGGTGAAGCCAAGAATAGAGACGGCAACCGCACCAACCAAGGCACCGTAGACACCGGGTTTCGTCCATTCGGGAAATGTCATTTTCGATCCTCTGGCGGAGAAAGCGCCGCATCGCTGTGATAGTTCGTCTCGGTCGCGGCCTGATCCCGGCTCAGCGCCTCTATCAAGTCGTTTTCAGAAATCGCGCGCAACTCTGTACGTCCGGCATGGTTGCCCCTGCCGCGCACCGTCAGGTAGGTCGCCGTCCGTCGGTAAGCTTCGAAGCTCAACCCCTGGAGAAGCTCTTCTTCGACGAGAACTTCGTAATCTCCAGCCGACAGTTCGCCCGGGTATCCCGACAGGGTGAACGGGTTCGAAAACGTCACCGTCGATCTGGTCGACCGCATGTTCATCTTTGGTCACCACGATGTTGGCAGATACGTCGCTCACCACTGTTGAAGGCCCCGTGAAGTCGGGGACGGACCAGTCGAACGATTTCTCCCCTTGTAGCTCGGGATCGTCCAACTGGCGCTGATGCATGTTAGTCCCGCGCACCGGACCGGCTGCGACCTTCCTGGGGGCAGTCGTCTGCACTGACCTGTGTAAGGGCGGCGAGACCGACCTGCGCGTATCCTTTGGAAAACAGGGGCGATCTGCGTTCCTGCAACCAAGGAATGGAATGACAATGGCCAACCCCAATGTACTCAACCCGCACCCACCCGAGTTTGATCGGTTTCTCTATGCGTCCGTCGGCGAGGATCGAAATGGATATGTCGTGACAGTCCTCTCCACGCTCGCGCGGCTCGGCCTCGATCCATGGAAAGAAACCGCTGAGTTGGTCGCTCTGGGGCGCGATGCAGCGCGAGCGCGGTTGGGGACGCTGCTTACTCGATTTCCGGATGTTCCCACGCTCGAAAGCGATCACGGCAGGGTCGCAGGAGACTTGAGCCAGCTGCTTCCGGAAAGCCCGCCGTCGCAGACTCTGAAGCGAGCTGCCTCGACGGTCGCCGACGGCAGCCTCGGAAAAAGCGGGGTAATCTGGACGATACTCGCGATCGTCTTTTTATTGTATCAGGTGATGTCGACTGTCGGGTCGGGATCAGGTCCATGACCGTTTCCGCTCAGACATCGACGCCAATGGGTCATTCCGCGCACAAGGCCGGGACGCTGTCGCCGCGCGAACAGGGCGTTCTCTGGGACATGGAGGAACACTTCTGGACCAGTGGCGCCGACAACGCGCGGGCGACGACAGCGAACAACGCCATCATGATCTTCCCTTATCCGCCCGGCATCCTCCAGGGCGACCAGATCTGGACCCATCTAAAGCAGAGCACCGGCTGGCGCTCCGTCGTCATGGCCGAACGTCGCGTCACGCGGTGTCATGACATCGCCATTCTCACCTACCGGGTCTCGGCAGAGAAAGCTGACGTGCCGATCTACAAAGCGCTCTGCGCCTCCACATACCTTCACGATGACGACAGATGGCTGAGGATCTCCCACCAGCAAACCATGGTGGCCTGAGTACCGCGGTGTCAATCGACCTGCCGGACGCGCAGGGACTAACCTGCGTCAGTGCGCCCGGGCGTTGATATCGGCTAGGTGAGATGTGCCCGCCGAATATTTGGTAGGGCATTTTTTCCGAGTACCAGAGAAGCGTGTGGACGTGCCAAACCCCAAAAGGTCGTCATGTCGGCGCGCTTACTATTCTCGGAACGTCCATGAAAGGACAATCCCAATGACTCCCGAACAGAACAAGACCGCCGAGAAGATGACCTCCGTTAAGGCCGCCTGGGACAAGGCTCCCTCCGGCCCGAAGAAGGACGCGGCGCTGAAGCATTACCAGGCAGCAGAGAAGGCGAACACGGCGAAGAACGACGTCGAGACCAACAAGGAACTCGATGCGGCGACCCACGCCCTCGCGTGACCTCCAGCGTCTGACGTGATCACCGGGGCCGCCTGCCAAACAAGGGAGGGCGGCCCTCTCATTTCAGGAGCGGCCCGGTCTGGTCCAGATAGGCCGGATCGAAATCAGCAAGTTCCACCAGCCCACCATGGTCGTGAAATGTCACTTGTCCGTCCCGAAAGGTCACCAGTCCACTCTCGCGAAGCTGGCGCAGGACGCGGTTCACATGGACCGCGCTCAGCCCCAGCGTATCGGCGAGGTGATACTGCGTCAGCGGGCAGTCGTAGCCTTCCTTGTCGCCCATGCCGACCAGCGCAAGCCTCGATCCCAGCTCCAGCAGGAAATGCGCCATGCGGGCGTCCGCATCACGCCGACCGATCCCGACGAGATGCTCCACGACCATCGCCTCGTCGCGCGATGCTGCCCACAGAATGGCCGTGGCGAGACGTGGGGTCTCCGCGAAGGCCGCCAGAAGATCTGTCTTCAGGACTTCGACGGCCTCGATGTCCACGATGGGTTCGAAGCTGTGGTCCGACGTGCGCAAGAGAACGCTTCGCAACCCCAGAAAATCCCCCGGCACCTGGAAATCCACGATCTGGCGCGTCCCGTCGGCCTGTAGCTTGTAGGAACAGACCCAACCTGCAGAAAGAATATACGCGACCTGAGACGACTGGCCCTGATGCACCATATCGCGCCCCGCGACGAAGGATCGACGACGCTGGTGCAGTCGTTCAAGCACCGCCAGCTCGACCTCCGACAGAGCGACGAAGGCCGAGAGCTTGCGCGTCAGAGGGCTGTGTTCAGCTGATGTCATGGGTCCTCCCGGAGCGTCGTGACCCAAGTGCGAAAATCGGCCCGGACACTGCTCTGGATCAGTCCAGCATAGCGAAGTTCCTGCGAGAAGTACGGATCAATCTGAATTTCAACTTCCCGCGGTTGAGGATGCACCAGAAGGAATATGAGCATGTCCACGACGAGCGAACATGCAGGCCAGGCCGCCCTATCGATCTGCGAGGCGCTCCTGCTTGCCTTGAACGATCGCGGGCTGCTGCCGGAGCACGAGATCGTGGGGGTTCTTCGCGACGCCGCAGCGACGCATGAGAACGCAGTCGGGACCGACCCCGAAACGGAAAGGCACCGAGCCGTCGCAGACTTGATCAACACAATCATTGCTGGCGGTAACTCTGTTCGGCGCTTGTGACGTCAAGCTTCAACAGTGGGCGGGAGCATTTATGGATATGCACTCATGGAAAGCAAAAAAGATATTCTTTGAGGCGCTATTGTAGAACCGCTGCTGAGTCATCAGTTCAATAATATTGGCACTCGGGTATGGCGAGCGCCAAAGCACATCCTAACATCGCCATGCTCCCTTGGATATCCGAAGAAGGAGCACTTACGTGTCGTTCACTCCACTCCACGACCGGGTCCTCGTCCGCCGCATCGCAGGCGACGCGCAGACCTCAGGCGGGCTCATCATCCCCGACACCGCAAAAGAGAAGCCACAGGAAGGTGAGATCGTCGCGGTCGGCGCTGGCGCCAAGGACGAGGACGGCGAGCGCATCGCCATGGAGGTCAAGGCTGGCGACCGGATCCTGTTCGGAAAATGGTCAGGGACCGAAATCAAACTCGACGGCGAAGATCTCATGATCATGAAGGAGAGCGACATTCTCGGCGTCATGACCTGACCCCGACAGCGACGCCGAATTTTCATTCTCAGGAGCACCCAACCATGTCCGCCAAAGACGTCAGATTCAGTACCGATGCCCGCGACCTTATGCTGAAAGGCATCAACACGCTGGCCAATGCAGTAAAGATCACCCTTGGCCCCAAGGGCCGGAACGTCATCCTCGACAAGTCCTGGGGTGCGCCGCGTATCACTAAAGACGGTGTGACCGTCGCCAAGGAAATCGAGCTGTCGGACCATTTCGAAAACATGGGCGCGCAGATGGTCAAGGAAGTCGCGCAGCGCACCAATGACGAGGCTGGCGACGGAACCACGACTGCGACCGTACTCGCCCACGCGATTGTCCGGGAGGGCATGAAGTCGGTCGCGGCCGGCATGAACCCGATGGATCTCAAGCGCGGGGTCGACAAAGCCGTCGCTGCGGTTGTGGCCGAGATCAAGACCATGTCCCGACCCGTCGGCGACAGCGACGAGATCGCGAAGGTCGGCACCATTTCGGCGAATGGAGAGGTCGCGATCGGGCGTCAGATCGCAGATGCAATGGCCAAGGTTGGCAATGAAGGCGTGATCACCGTCGAGGAAAACAAGGGACTGGAGACCGAAACCGAAGTGGTCGAGGGCATGCAGTTCGACCGCGGCTATTTGAGCCCCTACTTCATCACGAACGCTCAGAAGATGGTCGTCGAACTGGAAGACTGCGTCATCCTTCTGCACGAGAAAAAGCTGACCTCGCTGGCCCCGATGGTGCCCTTGCTCGAAGCGGTCATGCAAGCGGACAAGCAGCTCTTGGTTGTCGCCGAAGATATCGATGGCGAAGCGCTCGCCATGCTTGTCGTGAACAAGCTCCGCGGTGGGCTGAAGGTCGCGGCCGTCAAGGCACCTGGCTTCGGGGATCGTCGCAAGGCGATGCTGGAAGACCTCGCAATTCTTACGGGCGGCCAGGTCATTTCAGAAGAACTCGGTATCAAGCTCGAGAACGTCACGTTGGACATGCTCGGCACGGCGAAGAAGGTCGCGATCACCAAGGATGACACGACGATCATCGACGGCGGCGGCGCCAAGGACGCCATCGCGGCGCGCGTGTCTCAAATCCGGGCGCAGATCGAAGACACCACGTCGGATTACGACAAGGAAAAGCTGCAGGAACGTCTTGCGAAACTCGCAGGCGGCGTCGCCGTCATCAAAGTCGGCGGGGCGACCGAAATCGAAGTCAAGGAGCGCAAGGATCGTGTGGACGATGCCTTGAACGCAACCCGAGCCGCGGTTCAGGAAGGCGTCGTTCCCGGTGGCGGTGTGGCCTTGGTTCACGCTGGCAAGGTGCTGGCGACGCTGAAGGGTGAGAACACTGATCAGGACGCCGGCATCAAGATCGTCCGCCGCGCGCTCCAGGCACCGCTGCGCCAGATTGCCGGCAACGCGGGAGTCGATGGATCGGTCGTCGTGGGAAAGGTGATCGAGAACGACAGCCCGACCTTCGGTTTCGACGCGCAGACCGAGGAATACGTCGATATGCTGAAGGCCGGTGTCATCGATCCGACGAAAGTCGTCCGGATCGCACTCGAAAACGCAGCGTCGATTGCCGGGCTATTAATTACAACCGAAGCGATGGTCGCGCAAAAGCCTGAGAAAACTGGTGCCCGCAGCGAAGTGTCCGACATGAGCGGAATGGGCGGAATGATGTAATCGCCCGCATCTCATTGGCAGGGCCCCTGGGGCGTCAAATCGCAAACTGACGAAGGCCAAGGGCGAAAGAAAAGAATCAGAAACAGAAATCTGGATTAGGAGGATCTGACGTGTCAAAAGGTGACAAGAAGCGTGGAAACAGAGAAGCGAAGAAACCCAAGAAGGTGAAGGAAAAGGTCGTTGCGACAGCCGACTTCACGAAGGGCAAAGCCCTGAACAATCTTGGCGAGCACAAGAAGAAATAGGTGTCAGTCCACGTGATTTCATATCACGAAAGATGGAGCCAGATGGCAGCGGGAGAAGCAGCGGCTTGCTGCATCAGGCAGCCTCTGGGCCGCAAAGGAAGCGACGGTGAAGAGTTGCCGAAGAAAATGCGCAATACGCGTGTTTGATCGAGAAGTCGCGAGTTAGCGAATGCAACCCCGCGCCTGCTCTCGCATCACGGCGTAGTCGCTGAGCATCTCCACGATTGCTGATCCCTCGGGCAGCAGGGCCAGCTCCTCTGCCGCCCGGACCTGAAACTCTCCGCAGAATTTGACGACCGGCGGACATGCCCTGAGGCTCACAACATCAGAAGCGCCAGTTGCGCAGCCGGTCAGCCAGATCGTCGCGAGACAGAGGGCGACGCGCCGCGAACTAAAGAACGGGTCGTTTTTTGGACACTGCTGAAATCGGCCTGCTTTTCTCCGCGCATCAATGCGTGGCCTTTCAGCGCTGGGACTAGATCATTTCACTGGCCGGTTGCCCATACGACCTTCAAGGACCTCGCATACAAGGGCGGATTGCAAAAGAGCGCGACGGGACACGATATCGCTCGACCGAAACATGAACATGGACTGCACACGACGCCGGTTAACCAGTTGCAATAATGACCAATTCTCCACAATCCATCACTGGACGATCTGTCAGCCTGTCGCTTTCCACATCCTGTAGCGCCCCTGCCCTGTCACCTCGCGGATCAAAGCGCCCGCCTCCATCCATGCCAGATTGCGCTGGACGGCGGCGCGACTGGCTCCGGTCATGGCCTCAGCCATTGGGGCAGAGACCAACGGCCACTCTGTGAAGATCTTGCGCAACGCGACCGGCGTACGGCCCGATAATTGCTCCATGGAGTTTTCTGCCCTCCCGGTCCACGATTCAATATCGTCAAGTGTTCGCATCGCCGTCAGAATCGCACTGCTCATCCCATCCAACCATCGGGCCAAGCGTTCGGGTGGCAAGCCCGAGGCACGCAGCCCCCCTGCCCCGCCCATAGCGAGCGGTGCAAAGATGGCGCCGCTTCCGTCGATTGCCGCGATCCTGGACGCGGTGACGGCGGCTTCCATCTGGTCGCCGTGCTGCCCGAGGCCCGCCAGGCTCCAGAGATGAAAGCCCATGCAAGCCCGCGTGATTGGATGTAAGTCGCCCGCAGCTGCCATGACATCCAGCCAACCGCCCGCGCGATCTTCGAAACGCTCTGCGCTGTCTTGAATGTTCTCGGGATCGCGGCGATCTAGGAAAGCGGCCAAGTCAACCTTCGGTCCGGGACCGACTGTCAGGCGCCGAACAGCCCATCCAACTCTTGCCAGGGCATTTGGGTCATCCTGTGCGCCTGACAACCGCATCGATACCCAGAGCGCCAGACGATCAGAACTCACCCGATCTCCTGCGAACCAGCTAAGATCCGCCGCCTCGATCAAAGCGAGGCGGTACCGCCAACCTTCCGGGCCGCGCAGCAGCCTGTCATCCAGAGCTCCTAAGCGTCCAGCCACTCTTGCCAGTCGAGCAGCGTGAACGCCTTCTGCCTTTGCCCAGTCTTCGATGACAGCAGTGTCTGGCGGTTCCGCCCGTGGCCCAGGAGGCAAATCATCCGGTTCTTCCTCGAGTGGCCCAGGCAGAAACCAGAGATCCTCTTCGTGAGCCTCTTCACCCTTCTCGTTTGTGATGAGGGGGTCGTCGAAATCATCAGAAAAAGTAGATGCTTGCGTCTTCATATGTGCAAAATACTAATCTTTTGCACATTACCCAAGTAATTATGTGGCGGTTGCCGACGCTCTTTATATAGTATGCGCGCGCGACTGGCGGTGGAACCTCTCAGATCGCGCTCAGCGCAAGGAAACCAAGGGATTATGGATGAATGCAACGAGAGAGTAGTTGCTTGCATTCGTTTAAAAACGGTCGTTTATTAGCAATGTATGAAACTGCAAAACGATTGTTTTGATGCCCCTGATTGGTTATGCGCGCGTATCTACCGAGGATCAGACCCCCCTGCCCCAGACGCAGGCCCTGAAATCCGCGGGCTGCGCCGAGATCCATGAAGAACAGGCCTCAGGCGGCAATCGTGCGCGGCCGGTACTTGCGCGGGTGTTAGAACGCATAGGTAAGGGCGACACGCTGGTTGTCGTGCGTATTGACCGTCTTGCCCGCTCATTATCGCATCTGCTGGAGGTGATCGAGCGACTGGAGGCCAAGGGTGCTTTCTTTCGTTCCATTCAGGACCCGATCGACACCGGATCCCCGCAAGGCAAGTTCACGTTGCAGGTTCTGGGCGCCGCGGCCGAGTTCGAGCGGGCGCTGATCCGGGAACGTACCAAGGCGGGGCTGGCGAGCGCCCGTACCAAGGGCCGGGTCGGCGGGAACCCTGGACTGCGGGCAAAAGACCCTGCTGCCCTTCGCAAAGTGCAGCTGGCGCGACAAGACGGCTACATGGAGCGTCTGAACGAGACGGCACAAGATTGGGTGCCCCATGTGCGCCGGTTGCGACCCGACTTGGCCTGGGAAGACGTAGTGCGCATCATCAACGGCCCCTTGCCAGAGGCGCGTCGCTGGACCCAAAGCCGTCTCTTGCGCGCTGTGAAGGCATATGTCCGCGACGGCTTCCTGCCGGCCGAGGTGCTGGCCCGCGCCGGGCGCCGCGAAACCGACGACCGTCTGCCCGCCATCGTCGCCGGAATCAAGGGCGCGGACCCCGACATCACGCTTCAGGCGATCTGCACACGGCTGCAGGCGATGCGCGAACGCACGCCGCGCGGGCGGACAAGCTGGCAGCCTTCGTCGGTGAAGATGCTGCTGGAGCGGGCCGAGAGGCTGGGGTTGCTCGACTGAGATCCCGGAGAATCGTCCATCCGATTCTGCCGACTGATTTCTGTACGCACTCACAATACATCTTGTGGTCACTTCGCAGCTGGCAACGAGGTGTTGAAGTAGAGTGAGAGCATAGTCGCCCAAGACGCTGATTTTTAACAGTTTACCGTCGACAGAAATGGGTGCCTTCAACGCCCCCAGGCCGCTCAACGGTTTGGTCTGGATTTATCCACAATATCTGTTAAGCTTTGCAAAACAATAAAGACTTGAGGGCAGTG